>CAJBRY010000657.1 GCA_903958085.1 uncultured Geobacteraceae bacterium | reverse complement strand
CTGAAACGACCTCATTAGAGGTTATTACGGTTGAAGCCATCACACCTGTCGAGGGCGGCAAAAAACGAAAACGACGAAAAAAGAAGAAAAAAACATCCAGTGAAACTGTTCAGAATTCTACAGGGCCGGTTCAGCCAGAAATTGATTTAACGCCAGAGAATGCGTTGATTCCTGTAAGCACTGAAGTAGTGACTGATGATAGCGCTCAGTCAGCTGCAGATGGCGCGCCAGAACAACCCTTAAAAACTAAAAAACGTAAGCGTCGTCGTAGCAAAAGTAAAACCCACAAAGCATCAGAGGACTCTGCTGGTGAGTCGGTCGATATTTCCGTTATTGAACCTGCAGCACCTATCAATCCTGTGTCTGTAGTGTCTCCAGAAATAGTCGAGCTTTCTGCAAAGCCTGGGCGTGTACGTGCCCCGCGTAAAAACAAAATGGGAATTGCAAGCAATATTGAAGCTGTTCAAGAAACTGCCCATATTTCTGAGGAGTCCATGGCTGAAAAAAAACCACGTCGAAATTCAGTAAAAAGGAGCAGCGAAAAAACGGCGATATTGGAACTGGCACCTGCTCCGGTTGACGTCATAGAGAAAGCTAAAAAAAACAGGCGCAATACACCGGTAAAACGAACTAAAAAAGCAGAAGAAAGGCAGCAATAAAATTGCCTACAGCACTTTTTGGAATTACTCCTTTTTTCTTGACCTGAACTGTAGTTGAATATATTTTTGCTCGCTTGGCTACAATAATAAGTTTCAAATTGATTTTTTACATGAAAGGCTCAAAAAACAACATGGAAGAACTTAGTGAACTCCTTCTTCAGAGACGCCGCAAGGTTGATGCGCTCTGGGAGGCAGGTATAAATCCATACCCGAATGACTTCAAACCTGAACATACATCCGCGGACATCATCGCTAAATACGGCGCCACAGAGCAGCTTGATGCCTCCGATGTCAGCCTAAGTCTGGCTGGACGTATTCTGGCCCGGAGATCTTTTGGTAAAGCAGCATTTATTCAGCTTCAAGATAGAAAGGGGCGTTTTCAGCTTTATGTAAAAAAAGAAGAAATAGGTGAAGAAGCTTTTGCCATTTTTGATTCTTTTGATATCGGCGACATCATCGGCGCAGAGGGTTACCCGTTCCGCACCAAAACCGGTGAGCTTTCTATGCATGTCCGCTCCATACGCCTGCTGGTAAAATCGCTGTTACCCCTTCCTGAAAAATTCCACGGACTTACTGATGTTGAGACGCGTTATCGTCAACGCTATGTAGACCTGATCGTTAATCCGGAATCCCGTGAAATCTTTATAAAACGCTCGCGTATAGTCAATCTAATCCGAAGTTTTATGACAAACCGTGATTTTCTTGAGGTTGAAACGCCGATGATGCATCAAATACCGGGAGGAGCGACCGCCCGTCCTTTCATTACTCATCATAACACCCTCGACATGGAGCTGTATCTAAGGGTTGCGCCTGAACTCTACCTGAAACGACTTGTTGTAGGTGGCATGGATCGGGTTTTTGAGATCAATCGGAATTTCAGAAACGAAGGTATATCTGTTCGTCATAATCCTGAGTTTACCATGATGGAGTTCTATCAGGCTTACGCAACATACGAAGACCTAATGGAGCTAACCGAAGAACTCTTCTGTCATGTGGCTCAAGAAGTGCTTGGGACCCTTGATTTTACGAATCAGGGACTTGATATAAGCTTTCGGCGACCATGGAAGCGCCTGACTGTTCGGGATGCCATTCTGGAATATGGCGATATAGACGCAAACCAGCTGGATGATCGTGACCTTGCATTTTCATACGCACTCAGTATTGGTTTGTCGCTCCCGGAAGGAATCAGTTATGGCAAACTCCTGATGGAAATTTTTGAAGAGGTGGCTGAACACAAGCTTATTCAGCCGACTTTCATAACCGCCTATCCTACTGAAGTTTCACCGCTGTCACGCAAGAACGATCACAACCCAGAAATTGTCGATCGCTTTGAGCTTATAATTGGCGGACGTGAAATTGCCAATGCGTTCTCCGAATTAAATGATCCCGTTGATCAAAAGGAGCGTTTCCTGGCGCAGGTAGCTGAAAAGGACAAGGGTGACGAAGAAGCGCACTATATGGATGAGGATTACGTTCGCGCCCTAGAATATGGCCTGCCTCCTACGGCTGGAGAAGGAATCGGCATTGATCGTCTTGTAATGCTGCTGACAGACTCTCCTTCGATTCGGGATGTAATTTTGTTTCCGCAGCTTCGCAAGGAAGTAAAATAGCTGATGCCTTTTGAACTTTTAATCGGTTTGCGCTATTTGAAAGCTAAGCGTAAATCGACATTTATTTCGATAATCACTTTTATCTCTACTGCCGGTGTTACATTAGGTGTAATGGCTCTTATTGTCGTATTGGCCGTTATGACCGGCTTTGAAAATGATCTGAAGGAAAAAATTCTGGGAACTAACGCCCATATCGTTGTGATCAAGAGTGGCGCACCGATGGAGAATTACAAGTCGGTTATTGAAAAGCTGAAGGGTTTTAAAGAGGTCAAGGCTGCTACCCCGTTTATTTACAATCAGGTGATGCTCTCTTCCGGCAAGAACGTCTCAGGAGTTGTTCTGCGAGGAATAGACGTAGCCACTGACCGTCAGGTTACGCGACTTAGCAAATCCGTTGTTGAGGGGAATATTGATGCTCTCGATCCTAGAATGGGTCAGGGAACAAACAGCACACCGGGATTGATGATCGGAAAAGAGCTGGCAAAACACCTTAACTTGTTCCTGGGAGACAAGGTTAATGTTATTTCGCCGATGGGGAATATTACTCCTTTAGGCATGATGCCTCGCATGAAGCCGTTCAAAGTTACCGGAATTTTCAATACCGGAATGTTTGAATATGACTCAACCCTGGCTTATGTGAGTCTCGGTCAGGCCCAACGCTTTTTCGATCTTGGTGATACTGTTACAGGCATTCAACTGAAGGTCGAAGATGTCTACGGGACTGGTGAATTGGCACGAAACATTAACCGTGAAATGGGTGGCGATTTATACGCCCGTGACTGGATGCAGATGAACAAAAATATCCTTTTTGCTCTTAAGACAGAAAAGATAGTTATGTTCATCATCCTGACACTTATCGTACTAGTAGCCGCTTTTGGCATAGCTTCAACCCTGTTTATGGTCGTAATGGAAAAAACCAAGGACATTGCGATACTTAAATCTATGGGGGCAACCGCTTCTAGTATTATGAAAATTTTTGTACTTGAGGGGCTGATTATCGGTATTATTGGCACGGCGTTGGGGGTTGCTTCAGGTCTGCTGGTCGCACTTAATCTTGAGCCGATCATAAATGTAATCCAGAAAATAACCGGTCAGAACTTCTTCAGCAAGGATATTTACTACCTTGACCACTTTCCTTCGCAGGTAGTTCAGTCCGATGTAGTGCTTATTTCAGTTACCGCTGTGCTGATTTCCTTCCTTGCCACCCTTTACCCGGCCTGGCAGGCTTCAAGGATGTTGCCGGCGGAGGCTCTACGCTATGAGTAATCTGCTTGAGGTGCGTGGTCTTGGTAAGTCCTATAATACCGGTGTCAATACCCTTGAAGTCCTTAGCGGAATTGATCTGGATTTACAGACTGGCACTACTACAGCTCTCGTTGGAGCGTCCGGAGCCGGCAAAAGCACTCTGATGCATCTATTGGGAACGCTTGATCGTCCGACGTCAGGAACTGTCTGCTTTCGCGGTGAGGATGTTTTTAAAAAAAACGAGAGGGAACTGGCTGCGTTCAGAAATAAAAGTATAGGTTTTGTGTTTCAGTTTCATCACCTGCTTCCCGAGTTTACTGCTCTTGAGAACGTGATGATGCCGGCATTGATTGCCGGGGTCTCTCGCTCAAAGGCGCGCGAAACTGCTGAGTCTCTGCTATTGGACGTTGGACTGGCGCAGCGTGTGACACACCGTCCGGGGGAATTGTCCGGGGGGGAACAGCAACGTGTGGCGATCGCAAGGGCACTTGTACTTGGTCCTGAACTTTTGCTTGCTGATGAACCTACTGGCAATCTTGACATGAAGACCAGTGACGGAATTCATGCTATGTTGCTGGAACAGCAGAATAAAAATGGATTGACCCTAGTAGTAGTTACCCACAACGAACGTCTGGCGGCAGCCATGGGAACTACTATTCACCTGCTTGATGGCAGAGTGCAAAAAACTACATAGATATTCGGGGGAAGCGTGCCCAGACTGAAAGAAACAATATCTGCCATGCTGTTAGCGCTTGCGAGTTGTTCTACGCTCGTATACGCCGAGGGTGAGAAACTGGCGGAAGTAAGGATTGACGGTAATCGGCGAGTGGAAACAGCGGCAATTTTTAATGTGATAAAGTTGCGTGCCGGTGATATAATTTACAATGATAAAACGGATGCGGATATTCGTGCAATATACAAACTTGGACACTTTAATGATGTGCAGGTTCTTAAGGAGGAGTCGGAGAAGGGTGTTGTGCTGGTTTATGCCGTTCAGGAAAAAACGATAGTTCGCGAGATTCTGTTTGAGGGGAATAAGGAGATTACAACAGACAAGCTAAAGGAAGTGCTTGAAATTAGGCAGAATTCCATTTTTTCTTCAAAAGATCTTGCCAAAAGCGTTGCCAAGGTAAAAAAAGCCTATGGAGATGAAGGCTTTTATCTGGCAGATGTGGAAACCAAGCTTAAGAATAGCTCGTCAGGCGATGTAACTATTACGCTTAAGGTTGTTGAAGGCAACAAAATCCTGATTAAAGACATCAGGCTTGACGGCAACAAAGCGTTCACCACCAGCAAACTGCAATCCATGCTTGAAACGAAGGAAAAATGGTTCATGTCCTGGCTGACCGGAGCTGGTACTTACAAGGAAGATGTACTTAAAAATGATGCATTGATCATTACCGACCATTACCTTAACAACGGTTTTGTAAATGTCAGAGTTTCAGAACCGGTAGTAAAGCTGAATGAAGCAAAGAACTCACTGGATGTCTACATTGTAATCAACGAAGGAGACCAGTACAGGATTGGTGAAATTGGCTTCAAGGGTGAATTGTTGGAACCTGCGGCAGATCTGCGTAAAAAATTGAGGTGCGAACCGGGTCAAATTTTCAACCGCTCCACATTGCGTAATGACATAGGTCTTTTGACTGATGTCTACGGCGACAAGGGGTATGCCTTCGCAACAATCAATCCACATACACGTCTCGACACCAAGAATAAGACTGTTGATATGACCTTTGATATTGAAAAAGGAGAGCTGGTTTACATTGAGCGGATCAATGTTGCCGGCAATCCAAAAACACGTGACAAGGTTATACGTCGTGAAATGCGCGTCACCGAAAACGGGTTATACAGTGCCACCGGCATGAAGAGAAGCAAGCAGAATCTGATGAACCTTGGTTTTTTTGAAGAGGCTAACATTGCAACCGCTAAAGGAAGTGCCAGTGACAAGCTGACTCTTAATGTAGACGTCAAGGAGAAACCTACCGGAACATTCAGCATTGGCGGGGGCTATAGCTCTCTTGACGGCTTAATCGCCCAGGGTTCTGTCCAACAGGCGAACTTTCTGGGAATGGGGTTAAAGGCCAATCTTTCAGCTTCACTTGGCGGAACGTCTCAACAGTACGCTTTTGGACTGACCGACCCATATTTCATGGACACAAAATGGACTCTTGGTGCTGACATCTACCGTTCAGAAAGAGACTATGCTGACTATACAAGACGACTCACCGGCGGCGATATCAAGGCGGGTTATCCAATCAGCGATTTTATCGGCACATTTATGATGTACAAGTACGAGATTAAAGATATTTTTAAGCCCAGCACTGCTTACCAAACTCTGAACAATACAGATCCAGGCAATTACCCGCTTGGTACAACAACTACGAGTTCAATTTTCAGCAGTATAACTCACAACAATACAAACTACCGGCTTGACCCTTCAATCGGCTTCATAAACTCGCTTTCAGCTGAATATGCCGGTCTTGGTGGAGACAACAAGTATGCCCGCTTCATAACGGATCATTCATACTTCCACCCCATTTACAAAAGACTGATTGGATCTACCAAGTTAACGCTCGGCTACATCATGGACGTTGGCCAACCGGTTCCTATCGATGAAAAATTCTACCTGGGTGGCATTTTTTCACTACGCGGATATAAATCAAGAAGCGTCTCACCTTCTGATCCGACCAATCCGTATGTATTCATAGGTGGTGATAAAGAAATAACCGGAAATATTGAGACAACCTTCCCGCTTCTCTCCGAAGCTGGTGTTAAAGGAGTCGTCTTTTTTGACTACGGCACCTCTTTTAATTCGATCTCTAAAATTGCAGATACTATGCTTACGAGCTATGGCGGGGGAATTCGGTGGGCCTCTCCGATGGGTCCTTTACGACTGGAATACGGCATTCCGATCAATCCACGCAAGGACATCGACAGTAAAAGCGGTCGATTTGAATTTTCTATCGGCAGTATGTTTTAAAACAATCTTCGTTTTCAGGTTTTGACTTCCACAACATATAAAGGAGAAGTATCAATGAAACGGGCAATTCTGGCAGGTATAGTGGCATTATGTTTAACATCGACATCGATCTTTGCAGCTGATCTCAAACTCGGCTATATCGATATGCAACGGGCTATAAACAGTTCTGAAGCAGGAAAAGAGGCCAAGGAGCAGCTGGCAACAAAAGTCAAAAAGTATCAGGACGAGATAAACACAAAACAGGAAGATCTGAAAAAGCTGAAAGAAGAACTTGAAAAACAGGGCATGCTTCTCTCTGACTCAGCCAGGGCATCCAAAGAAAAGGATTATCAAAACAAATTGAAGGATTTTCAGCGTTTCACAAAGGATGCTCAGGATGAACTTCAGGGCAAGGACGAAGAGCTAACCCGCAGAATTCTTGAAGAGATGGAAAAAGTGATTCAGGAATATGGCCGCCAAAAGGGATACGCCTTCATCTTTGTGAAAAATGAAACCATGCTGTTTGTGGATGAAAAATCTGATTTAACAGAGGAAGTACTTAAGCTGTTTAACTCGAACAGAAAGAAATAATTTCATGATACTTGCAAAGACAGTTAAAGAGATCGCAGAATATCTTGGGGGAGTGGTGCTGGGAGATGGGGATGCAATAATTACCGCTCTGGGCACCATCGAAACCGCCGGTTCTGATGCACTTACATTTCTTGCAAACCCCAAATATGCTTCCAAGGTTGCAGATACATCCGCTGGTGCCGTTCTCATGTCACCGGGTGCTGAACGCTACGGACGCACTGTTATTGAAGTCGCCAATCCTTATCTTTGCTTTGCCAAACTGCTTACTCTTTTCTACGCAAAGCCTCCCGCAGCTTTTGGAGTTCTGCCATCTGCAATAGTAAGCGATACGGCAACAATCGGTGAAGGGAGCACTGTTTTTCCTGGAGCTTGTATCGGCAATAATGTTGTGGTAGGGAGCCGTACTGTTATCTATTCGGGAGCCGTGTTTTACAACGACGTCGTCATAGGTGATGATTGCGTGATTCACGCTAACGCAGTTGTCAGAGAACGATGCAGGCTCGGCAATCGCTGTGTTCTTCAACCAGGAGCAATAATCGGCTCGGATGGTTTTGGCTATGCGCCAGATGGTAGCGGTTATTATCCGATTCCACAGATCGGTATTGTTGTATTGGAAGATGATGTGGAAATTGGAGCTAACAGTTGTATAGACCGCGCCGCCATCGAAGAGACACGTATCTGCCGCGGCACAAAATTAGACAATCTGGTACAGATTGCCCACAACTGCCATGTCGGTGAAGATTGCATGATTGTGTCACAGGTTGGAATATCAGGAAGCACCAGGATCGGTAATCACGTTACTCTGGCTGGGCAGGTTGGAGTTGCCGGTCATCTGACAATAGGTGACAATGTCCTGGTTGGTGCTCAGTCCGGTGTTCCAAGCTCTTTGGCGGCGAATGCCGCATATAGCGGGACACCGACAATGCCACACAAGGAATGGCTTAAATCCGCCATGGTTGTACCACGCCTGCCGGAAATGAAGAGGAGTGTTTCTGCTCTTGAAAAACGGGTTGCAGAGCTAGAACAAAAATTGAACCAGATAACTCAGGAGCGTTAACATGCAACTAGATGTAAATGAAATAATGAAAATCCTTCCGCATCGTTACCCGTTTCTTATGGTGGATCGGATTGTTGAGATGGAGCTCGGTAAACGTTGCGTTGGCTTAAAAAACGTAACAATAAATGAACCGTTCTTCCCGGGACATTTTCCGGGGCATCCTGTTATGCCCGGGGTACTGATCATCGAAGCGATGGCACAAGTGGCATGCATCATGGCTTATCTGGCTTCAGATGAGGCAACACGCGGCAAAGTAACCTATTTTCTTGCGATAGATAACGCCCGCTTTCGCAAACCGGTTATGCCAGGTGACCAGTTGCGTATTGAGGTAACGACAACGATGAATAAAAGAGGGATCTGGGGTGTTGCCGGCAGGGCTTATGTCGGAGAAACTCTGGTTACCGAGGCTGATCTTAAAGCTACTTTTGCAGAGTCAGCAAATACAAAATAAATAGTCCTTTCCCCCTCTCCATGTGGGGATTTTAGGAGAAATAATATGATCCACCCGACCGCAATAATTGATTCAACTGCCAATCTGGCAACAGACGTTGAGGTAGGTCCTTATGCAATCATTGGCAAACATGTAAAAATAGGTAAAGGTACGACTGTCGGTGCTAACGCTTTCATAGGAGACTGGACTGAACTTGGTGAAAATAACCAGGTTTATCACCTTGCCTCAGTCGGTCCTGCACCTCAGGATTTGAAGTACCGTGGTGAAGAATGCTGGACTCGCATTGGCGACAATAACATTATCCGTGAATTTTCAACCATTCACCGTGGAACTGTAACCGGTGTTGGTGAAACCGTTGTTGGAAATGGCAACCTTTTCATGGCTTATTCACATGTTGCGCACGATTGCAAGATTGGCAATGGCGTGGTTATGGCTAATGCTGCCACACTGGCCGGCCATGTTACTATTGAGGACAATGTTATCCTTGGCGGTCTGGTAGCCATACACCAATTTGCCAGAATTGGCGCGTATGCAATGCTTGGTGGCGGGACACTTGTTGTACTTGATATTCCTCCCTACACAATTGCCACTTTAGGCAAGCGTGATGCCAAACTTCGTGGTCTGAATCTAATAGGTCTCAAGCGTCGTGGTTTTTCAGATGAGACCATATCCAAATTGAAAAAAGCGTATAAGACGCTCTTCATGGCTGGCTTGAAACTGCCCGAGGCGATGGCCCAGATTAAAACAGAAATAACAGGCTGCGAGCAAGTTGATTATCTGCTCTCTTTTATTGAAAAATCAGAACGAGGGATTTGCCGCGGATGATGCCCATGCGTGGTGCTTCTGATACACCACCGGACACATCTCTCCGCCGTCGTGTCATGATTGTCGCCGGTGAAGCCTCCGGGGATATTTATGGAGCAGATCTGGTAAAGAAGGCGCTGTTGCTGGACCCTCTGCTTCATTTTTTCGGTATTGGTGGCGTCAATATGCGGGCTTGCGGCGTTGAGACCCTCGTAGATTCAAACGATATTGCGGTTATGGGCCTTGTTGAGGTATTTAAACATTACTCTGTCATATCTGCTGCATTCTCCAAACTAAAAAAAATTCTGCAGAATGATCCCCCTGATCTTTTAATCCTGATTGATTACCCCGGATTTAATCTTCGTTTGGCAAAGGCAGCAAAAAAAGCGGGGGTTAAAGTCCTGTACTATATCAGCCCCAAAGTATGGGCCTGGAAAGCTGGACGCATAAAGGCCATTGCCGCCACAGTCAGTCAGATCGCGGTGATATTTCCATTTGAAGTCCCTTTATATGAAAAAGCTGGTGTCCCGGTTACTTTTGTAGGAAACCCCCTTCTTGATTTAGTTAATGTCAGGATGGATCGAAGCGAAGCGGCTGAAAGTTTTAGTTTGGATCCATCAAGAAAAATTATCGGTCTTTTCCCCGGCAGTCGCAAAAGTGAAATAGAGAGGATTTTGCCCTCAATACTTGAAGCTGCAGAATTAATAAAAAAACGTTTTCCAGATGTGCAGTTCGTTCTGCCATTGGCATCAACTCTGAGCAAAAGCGATATACTGCCATATTTGAAGCATTCGGGTATTACTCCCAAAATTACCAGTGAAAGAATTCACGATCTTGCCAGAGCATGTGACGCGATAGTATCAGTTTCCGGCACGGTAACACTGGAGGTCGCTTTAATCGGCACACCAATGGTAATTATTTACCGTATGGCACCTCTTACTTATGAGGTTGCCAAACGTGTAGTAAAAGTTGAACATATTGGTCTTTGTAATATTGTTGCCGGCAAAGGTCTGGTTAAGGAACTGATTCAGAATCAGGCTAGTCCGGTGGCGATTTCAGCCGAGATAGACAAGATCATCACGGATGACGCCTATCGCACAGAAATGATAGCAAATCTGGCAAATATTCGCGAAAAGCTAGGCAATAGTGGTGCTGCTACCAAAACGGCATCTTTAGCGTTCGATCTAATATACAGAAAACAGGATATTTAGCATGAGTACATTGGGCAGAATTATTAAGTACAGTAAACCATATTGGCTTCGTATACTGGTTGCAATTATAGCATCTGCAACTCTTGGCGCGATGGATGGCGCATTTGCTTATCTGGTGGAGCCGCTGCTCAAAAAAATATTTGCGACAAAAGATCTGACAATTTTCACCCTTCTCCCATTCGGTGTAATCCTGCTTTTCATACTCAGAGCTGGTGGCCGTTTTCTCAACGATTATTACTTGCGCACAGCGGGAGAACTGGCGGTGCGTGATGTCCGCAACGATATCTATAAGAGCAGCATCGTGCTTGATCTCAAATATTACAACACCAATACTACCGGCGGCATGATGTCTCGCGTAATAAGTGATGTTGGAGGAATGCAAAACGGAATTTCCAATGTAATTACCAATATTTTCCGCGACGGTATCTCCGCTGTTTCATTATTGGGAGTACTGTTTTATCGCAACTGGATGCTGGCCCTTATTGCATTCATTGTAATTCCGATTTCTGCTTATTCGGCAAAAATAATTGGCAAGCGCATCAAGCGTCTCGCCAATGAAGGTCAGCTTAAAATGGCGGATTTATCCTCCCATCTACAGGAAACGTTTTCCGGGATAAAAGTTATAAAAGCTTTTGGACTGGAAGAGCGGTCGTTAACACATTTCCAGAAAGTGGCTGAAGAGTTTTATGAACTCATACGCAAGAGCATAAAATACAACAGCATTTCCGCACCGACCACTGAAATGATTACCTCGCTTGGAATTGCAGCAGTGATCTGGGCTGGAGGAAGCATGGTTCTAAGGGGGATCATGACGTCTACAGAGTTTTTCTCCTTCATTACGGCTATGATATTGATGTATAAACCACTAAAAAGCCTTAATGGTGGATATAATAATGTTCAATCATCGCTTGGTGCGGCAATAAGGGTTTTTGAAATTATCGACAAGCAGCCGGAAATTGCTGATGCCCCTGAAGCAGGCTCACTTAAAATTTCTCAAGGGGTTATTGAGTTTCAGAATGTATCTTTTCGCTACAATGACGAATATGTATTGCAAAATGTTTCCCTTCGGGCTGAACGAAAACAGATCATTGCACTGGTAGGGCCATCAGGCGGAGGAAAGACCACTTTAGTATCGCTTATCCCGCGTTTCTATGATGTCACGGAAGGTGCCATAATTATTGATGGCTCTGATATAAGGTCAGTAACAAAGCAATCTCTGGTTCAACAAATTGCACTTGTAGATCAGGAAACTACCCTTTTTAACGATACACTTGCAAACAACATCCGATACGGCAAATTTGATGCAACGGATGAAGAAGTTATCACTGCTGCAAAAGATGCTTTTGCTCACGAGTTTATTTCCCAAATGCCGGATGGATATAACACCCGTATCGGTGATCGTGGTATCAGGTTATCCGGTGGCCAACGTCAGAGGATCTGCATTGCCAGAGCACTGCTGAAAAATGCACCGATACTGATTCTTGATGAAGCAACCAGTGCACTGGATACCGAAAGTGAAAAAATGGTGCAGATGGCTCTGGACAACTTGATGGTCAACAGAACCACATTTGTTATCGCACATAGACTCTCAACTGTGCTTCATGCTGACCAGATAATTGTACTTGAGAACGGGTGCATTGTTGAGCGTGGATCACATAACGATCTTATAAAAAACAGTGGTCTTTACAGCCGCTTACACTCTCTACAGTTCTCCGAACGTGCTGCTGACGGGAACAACAACCAACCATGAAGCAATTAAACTGGTTCATTCAGGCATTATTTTTCTATCTATTTACTCTCGTGGTCGCCGCACTTCCCAACTCCAAAACTGCCAGTATCGGTAAAAAAACGGGAATATTTTTATTCAACATTCTGCACTCCCGAAGAAAAATTGCTGTTGATAATATCCAGCAATCTCTTCCTTTTATGAAAAAACACCCCTCATGGACAGGTGAATTTGAAACGGCAGAAGAAATTGCCCTTGCTACATTTATTAACCTGGGAACATCCCTAGTTGAGGTGTGCCGCCTGTACCATGGGAAAGGCGACAATATAATCGACTCGATTGAAGTGAAAGATGCTGAAAATTTCCATATTCCCCGTAAAAGGGGCAATGGAGTGGTTCTTATTGGAGGGCATTGCGGAAACTGGGAACTCATGTCTTTATCCTTTAAAAAACATATCAACGAGAATGTCTGGGCTATCGCCCGTCAACAGAATAATCCGTATCTGAATACAATTATTGAAAAAATGCGGATAAGGTACGGAAACAAGGTAATTTATAAAGAAAACGCCTTGAAGCAGACTCTCGGCGTAATAAGAAAACATGGTTTAGTCGGGATGTTGATTGATCAGGCGGTATTTGAACATAATGGGATTCTGATTGAATTCCTGGGGAGAAAAGCCTGGGCCAACAAGGCTCCAGCCATCATAGCAAGCAAAACAGGTGTATCTATAGTCCCGACATTTCTGCACCGCAGAGCAGACTGTCATGTGCTTACTTTTTATCCAGAATATTTAATGTCCGGAGATCGAACTGAAGATGGGATAATGCGAGACATACAGGCTATGTCCCGTTATCTTGAAAACTTTATCTGCGCGCATCCAGCAGACTGGTATTGGATACATCGCCGCTGGAAACGGGCTGGAGAGCTGCTGTGACTGCAAAAGCACGTGACTTCATACTGCCTATAAGCATTCTCGTTCTAGCCACGATTCTTATTACAGTGACTAATGCAGATCTTAAGCTATCAGCACTTTTCTGTGTTGGCGGAAAATGGCCTGTCGGATATTTGCAGCCATGGCAAGCTCTATATAAACTTGATCGTATCCCTTCATTTTTTATCGGCTTTATTGGCTTGCTAGCGGTATTATCAGGTTATATGTATCAAAGTCGTCGCCACTGGATAAAACCGGGACTTTTTCTTATAATTCTCCTGCTACTTGGCCCTGGATTGATCATAAATTCAATTTTCAAAGAATACTGGGGGCGACCTAGGCCGAGGGAAATTGTCCAGTTTGCCGGAAAAAAAGAATTTCTGCACCCCTGGCAGAAAGGTGTTGCCCACAATGGCAGATCATTTCCATCAGGGCACTCTTCAGCCGCATTTTACATCTCCGCCCCATTTTTTGTTTATAGACGCCGCGAACCAAGAGTAGCCGCATGGTGGATGGCAGGTGGTCTAGTCTTTGGAACTCTCATGAGTGTTGCCCGTATTACTCAAGGGGGGCACTTTCTGAGCGATACTTTGTGGGCGTGGGGAGTAGTTCATCTAACTGCTGTATCTCTCTATTACCTGATGAGGCTTGATCAGGTTGATTCCCCCTTAGTTACCAAGTAATTCCCCATGTTTTTTTTAGCCTACAACATCTTATCCATTTTTTTGTTAGTTCCGGTAATTCTTTACCATCTCTATCGTTCCGTCAGTCGTGGCAGACCACCTGCTTTTCTGGAACGTTTTGGCTATATTCCAAGCACAGAACTTGCTCCAATAAAAAATCGCCCAGTGATCTGGCTCCACGCCGTTTCTGTCGGAGAAACCATTGCAGCCAGACCTCTGCTGAAGGCTCTTCGCAAAAAATATCCAGGCTATGCGATTTTAATCTCCAACACGACAGAAACAGGACGCAGCATAGCATCTGGGTATTCCGAAAAAGATCTCTGCATATATTTCCCTTTTGATTTTCTTCCAGCAGTTCGACTGGCCTTGAACACAATCAAGCCGAAAATGATCATTATCATGGAAACAGAAATCTGGCCGAATTTTACCAGAGAAGCAAATCGTCGCAGGATTCCGCTAATACTTGCGAATGGTCGAATTTCGGATCATTCCTACAGCGGTTATTTGAAGTTTGCCTGGTTCTTCCGTCACTCGCTTAAACTTTTTTCCGCTCTTTGCATGCAAACCGAAAACGATTGTGAAAGGATCATCGCTATTGGCGCTCCTCAAAAGCGAACTATGACGGCTGGGAATCTCAAGTATGACATCCCTTTTCATCCGGTATCTAACAAAGAGAGAGCAGTACTTAGAGAGCGCTACGCTATTCCCAAAGAGTTGGTTGTAATGACCGCTGCAAGCACTCATCCGGGTGAAGAGGAATACATTCTTGCGGCATACATCGAATTAATAAGGGAAACCAAAGACCTGTTTTTAGTGCTTGTGCCGAGGCATCCCGAACGTACTAATGAGGTGGCTGCGCTTCTCGAACGAATGAACCTGTCATATAGAAAGCGTTCTACTTTGAAAATGTCTGAAAATGTTCAGCTTAAAGGAGGCGAAGTGCTCCTGGGTAATACAATCGGAGAGATGATGGATTTTTATGCCTTGTCAAATTTCGCTTTTGTAGGCGGCAGCCTAGTTCCTACCGGCGGACATAATCTGCTGGAACCGGCATCGCTTGGCATTCCAACCATTTATGGTCCGTATATGAATAATTTTAAAGAGATAGCCGAGCTTGTGCAACATTACGGTGCCGGCATAAGGGTTGAGTCTGCGGATAAACTTCCTGAGATATTTTGCACTCTAATCGGTAACGAAACATTAAGGCAGGTTTTGGGGCAAAATGGTCTTAAAATAATACGCGACAACGGTGGTGCATCAGAGCGACATCTTCAGGAAATAGCGCGCTATTTATGAATGCAACTCTCTCGACATACTGGCGCGAAATTGCGTCAGGAAGAAGCACGGATTTAATGGCTCGGCTACTGCTGACTCTAATGCTTCCGCTATCCGGTATATATGCCTACTGCCAAAAGTTGCGCGCCTTGCTGTATAAAATCGGAATCTTCAGAACAAATAAACTGCCGCGCCCGGTTATCTCAGTTGGAAACATTACTGTTGGCGGAACCGGAAAAACTCCGGTCACTGCGTATATTGCGAGGTTTCTGCTGGAACAAAATTTTCGGGTAGCGATCCTTTCACGCGGTTACGGAGGTTCACTGGAGGGAGAGACATTTGTCGTAAGTGATGGACACAGTGTCATGCTGAGTGCCGCTGAATGTGGGGACGAACCATATTTGCTTGCATCAACAATCCCGGGTTTGATGGTAGTTATCGGCACTGATCGTTATGCTACCGGAATGCTGGCAATGAAACAACTCTCTCCAGATATCTTTATCATGGATGATGGTTTCCAGCATCTTCGCTTGCATCGGGATCTTAATATTCTACTACTGGATTATGTTCTCCCTTTTGGCAACGGCTTGACCCTGCCTGCCGGTTTACTTCGGGAGCCGGAAGCTGCAGCTCTTCGGGCGGATATTATAATTCATACCCGTTGTCCTGAAGGTGTAAAACTGCAATATCAACTTCTAGGAAAGCCGAATATTATAGCCCATCATTTTTTGCAAAACCTGGAGCCGTTTTTAGGAGGAAGCAGTATTTTGCTGCATGAGTTGACTGGGAAACGGATTCTTGCTTTTGCAGCAATTGCAGAACCACTGTCATTTTTCGAAGGCTTGCAAAATCATGGACTTCAGCTGGTTCATAAAATTGCCTTTTCCGACCATTCGCCCTACACAGTGGAGAAACAGCATGAAATTTTGGCCGCTGTCCGTTCAGAATCCATCGATTATCTGATTACCACAGCAAAAGATGCTGTCAAGCTTGAGGGAATCCCGGATGAACTGGCTAGAAGGATCTATGTTGCCAATTTAGAGTTGGTTATAGATGATGCCGATGTTCTGAATAAGCGGGTAATTAATTTGCTTCAAAAGTGATTGCAAGTATGGCACTGTTCAAAAATATGACTGGATGGCAGAAATAATGAAGCGGAGCAAGACAAACAAGTGACGATCCAGAAGCCACAAAAACGTATTATTGTCTTGCGTTACCGTTTCATCGGCGACACTATTCTTACCGTTCCATTCCTTCGCAACTTGCGAAGTGCAGAGCCTGATGCCTACATTGCCTGGGTTGTAGCGCCAGGATCATCAGAGGTTGTGAACGGAATTCCATACATTAATGAGCTGATCTTCTGGGATCCGGTCACCATACATGCAGACTCCAGAGGCAACCACCGCACCTGGCGGCAAAAGCTTGCATTTATAATGGAATTACGCGCCAAGCGTTTTGATAAGGTATATGTTCTGAAGCGCTCCTTTTCGAGCGCTTTGATGGCAATATTCAGCGGTGCAGGCGAACGCATCGGCTTTGCCACCGAAGGGCGTAGTTTTCTGCTGACCAAACCGGTCTCATATCGTCCAGTGCAGCATGAAGTGCTCAGTTTTCTTGATATTTTGGAGGCTGACGGAATTCCGGTTGTTGACAACTATCTGGAGTACTGGACTAGTCCCACTGAACAAGCCTTGGCCGATGAGCTGCTGGTCAATAATGCTGTTGCACGGGCCGAAAAGCTGGTGGCTTTGCATCCATTTTCGTCGATACCGGAACGTGGCTGGCACCTGAACAATTTTGCTGCTCTGGCAACTCATCTGGCTGAGTCAGGCTATCGTCCACTGATTCTTGGAGCACCGAACGATCGCGATCTTTTTGAATCGGTTGCCGATCGTTTTGCGTCAACTTCCGTTGACCTGGTGGGCAAAAACAGTTTACGGGTTACGATGGCTCTGCTGAAACGCTGTAAACTGTTTGTCGGTAATGACAGCGGGATAATGCACCTGGCAGCCGCCGCCGGCATTCCGCTGGTCGCCATTTTTGGCCCACAGTCTCCGCTCAAGTTCGGACCTTGGAGTAACCGTGCAACGGTTATGTATCGTCATTTAAAATGTTCGCCATGCCGTCAGAAGTTTTTTACAGAATGTCTGCCGTCAGCACAAGGTAAGCCGGAGTGCATTGAGTCAATCGAAGTTGATGCAGTTGTTGCAGCTTGCAATCAATTATTAACTGAAATACTTTCTAAGCTTGAGGATGTCTGATATGGCAGCAAAGATAAGCATAACGGTCAGAACCTTTAACGAAGAGCAAAATTTACGGGAATGTCTTGAGAGCGTTCGCTGGGCGGATGAAATAATAGTTGTTGATTCATGCAGTACTGATTCTACGGCAAGTATTGCCCGCGAATTTACGGATAAGGTAATATTGCGACCTTGGGCAGGGCATATCGTCACAAGCCAGTTTGTAACAGATCAGGCGAGCAATTTATGGGTGTTTAGTATCGATGCCGATGAGCGTATTACGCGGGAACTACGGGACGAGATTCTTGCCATTGATCTGGATTCCACTCTCTTCGATGCTTTCGAAATGCCTCGTCTGCATTATTTTATGCATCGCTGGATACATCACTCCGGTTGGTATCCAGACCGTAATATCCGCCTTTTTAGAAAAGATCACTGTTACTGGGACGGTTATGCCCCCCACGATAAAGTTCAGGTGCCTGGGAAACTTGGCAGACTGAAGGGTGATCTGTTGCATTACATTTATCGAGACTTGTCCCACTTTGCCGCAACAAAAAATTCATATTCGACTTTGACTGCAATTGACCATAATAGAAACGGCAGGAGAGCGAATCTTCTGAATGTAACGCTCCGCCCACTTCATGCTTTCATCTCCCGCTACTTTGTTCGTCTTGGTTTTCTCGACGGCCTTGCAGGGTTTGTAATCGCAGTTATGGAAGCACACTGCGTTTTTATGAAATATCTGAAATTATACGAGATCCAGCACAAACTGATGCGTTTCAAGGAAGAGTTATGATTGGAGTTCTTCTATGAAGACATCCGTTGTAGTTCCGACTTATAACAGACCAGAGGCTCTCCGCTTATGCCTTGTTAGCCTGTCGCGACAAAGTTTGCTGCCTGATGAGGTTCTGGTTGCCGATGATGGAAGTGGCGAAGAGACACGCCGCACAATCGAAAATTTTGGTCGGTCAATAAATTGTAAATTTGAGCTGAAACATATTTGGCAGAAAGATGAAGGATTTCAAAAACCAAAAATTATCAATGAAACGGTGAGAAATTCGACTTGTGATTATCTGGTTTTTATCGATGGCGATTGTATGGCGCATCCGGATTTTATACGGTCACATCTCCTTTCTGCAGAACCAGAGGTAATGCTCGGGGGAAAGAGAGTGGAATTAGGCCAGATTCTTTCCGATTGTGTGCTTAAAGAACAAAAGCTTGTAAACAGACTTTCAATAGAGTTGCTGCTGGATTCATTATGCCACAAAAGCAGAAAGGTAGAAGAGGCGATACGGATAAAAAGTCCTCTGCTCCGTAAACTTTTGCATAAGGACTTAATCAGTGATGATGGAATATGGGGCTGTAATTTCAGTGTTCATAAGGATTTGTTTTACGCAATTAATGGCTGCGATGAAGATTTTCGTGATGGTTCAGTGGAAGACAACGATCTTGGCATCAGGGTTTTGAATTCAGGGGGAAAACTTAAATCGGTAAGGTCTCTGGCCATTGTTTTTCATCTTTGGCACAAAGCATCCTGGAACACAGCTAATGAAATTTACCAGCACAATATGCAGATTTTGAAGAACAGGATCACATTGCGCGAACCGTGTTGCGTTAACGGAATAAGCAAACCTTAGCATATGCTATGCTTTGCGGCTTTAATACTATGAAAATATTATTGACTAACTTTGACAAAGGGTGGGGTGGCGGACAGGAACAGTTGAAGACGTTGTCGCTTGAACTGGCAAAAAAAGGATTTTCACCCCATTTTCTCTGCCGGCCAGACTCTCTGTCAGAGAAAAATTTTGCAGCTTTAGAATTTCCTGTTTCAACTTCATGCGCTGCAGGCAGTAGTATTTTTCACTCAATAGGTGATATCGCCTCGATCTTTCGGCGTAACTGTTTTGACATTGTTATGATAACAAGGGAACACGATCTCATTCGAACCGTACTTGCCTGGAAACTGGCTTTTCCCTTTGGAAATAAACGTAAGCTAGTAATGTGTTATCATACTGCTACTACCCGAAGGCAGCCTTTTCTTCGCTTTGTAGATGCAGTGATTTGTGTTTCATCTTTCATTCGTGACACGCTCATTGCGACAAACGCTCGTATCTGTTCTCAGATAAAAATTCTGCCGAACGGCATCACGGTATTAAGAGAACCATCGACTGAAAAGTTCACCGTTGAGCGCAAGCGGCGTTTTTTCGATGGAACAGCCTTTCCCCTGGTCGGTATGGTTGGGGCGTTTTTCAAAAGCCAGGGAGAACTGATTGAGATTATTCCGATTTTGAAGCGTGAATTTCCATCGATAAAGGTAGCGCTGGTGGGAGATAATACGGATTCTGGACTGGTCGTGCCGCTTATGAAAAAGGCTGAGCAGCTTGGGGTAGTGGAAAGTTTGATCTTCACTGGCAAAATTCCTCACGAAAAAATGGCAGATATCTACTTTGATCTTGATCTTTCGGTTAGCACTTTTCGTAAAGAAGGTTTCGGGCTTATCCATCTGGAGAGCCTGTCTGCCGGGACACCGGTAGTTTGTTATAATGAGGGGGGGCAGAAGGATATTTTTGAAGGGAACTGTGCTGGGGCACTTGTAGAGGGTGGCATTACTGAGTTTGCTTCAGAGGTCATCGCTCTGCTTAAAGATCATCAGAGACGGTTTGAAATGGGGAAAACTGGAGTCAAGCTTGTCACAACCAGGTTCAGTGCGGATGCGATGTCAACAAGGTACATTGAGTTTTTTAACATTATTTCTGGAATAAATGGAGCAACAGATAAGTGAAATGCAGGATTTGTGGAAACAATGATGACAACAAAAGTTATCTAATCAAGGAGATGATGTTTGGGCTTCCGGACCAGTTTGACTATTTTCAATGCGCCGAATGCAACTGCCTGCAAATTTCTGAACAACCTAAAGACATGGAACGCTTCTATTCCAGCGGATATTACAGCTATAATGTTCCTGTAGCAGCACCTCTTTTAAAGCGGCTGAACAGAATTTTAAGGAACCGGATGGCATTTTATAGTGCTGTATCCCCGTTCATGAAACCTTTTGCAGTTTTTTTTGATCGGCAACCTTTGCACATAATAGCCAGGACTGGAGTCAACAGAGATTCCAGTATCCTGGATGTCGGTTGCGGAGCGGGTTCGCTGCTTCTTTCGCTCAGGGATATTGGGTTTTCAAACTTGACCGGTGCCGATCCTTATATTCAGAAAGATCTTGATCACGGAAACGATGTAAAGATCCTCAAAAGTGGGATAGATGAACTATCCGGAAAATGGGATCTGGTTATGTTCAACCATTCCTTTGAACATATTCCAAACCCTGCTGGTGCACTTAAATCTGTTGCCCGGATTCTTAAAGAGGATGGCACATGCTTAATAAGAATACCCACAGTATCTTCTTTTGCCTGGAATCATTACGGTGTAAACTGGGTGCAGATTGACGCTCCGAGGCATCTTTTTCTACATTCTGTAAAAAGCATTGAACTATTGGCTCAAAAAGGAGGCTTTGAACTGGCTGATATTGTCTACGATTCTTCAATAATGCAGTTCTATGGTAGTGAACAATTGGTGCAAGGAATCCCTTATATGTCCGAAAGATCTTTTGCGATAAACCGGAAAGAGTCGATATTTACCCATTCTGATATCAAAAAATTCAGGGAGAGGGCAAAAGCGCTCAACATTCAGCACCTTGGAGATCAGGCTGCATTTTTCCTGCGCAGGAAGGCGTAAAATGGGAGGTGGCACAAAACCACTGGTTTCAATTATTACCGTGGTAAAAAACGATGAACAGGGCCTTCTCAGGACTATCAAGAGTGTCAGCAGTCGTGCATATCCTGGACTGGAATATATTGTCATTGACGGCGGCTCCACTGATGGAACCCTGGAAGTGATAAAACAGTACAAACCCGTTATTGACTACTGTATCAGTGAGCATGATAGTGGTATATACGATGCAATGAATAAGGGCATTGTCCACAGTTCAGGCGAGTATCTCCTATTTCTCAATTCCGGTGATGAACTGGTGGTTAATCTTGAATCTCTTGCCCCCGTTTTTGCGGAAGGCTTCTCTATGGTGTATGGAAAGGCCAACATGCTGCATGAGGACGGCACACTTTCATATCAAAAGGGGAAACCGCTTAAAAGTATCAACAAACTGATTAGAGGCACCCCACTCTGTCACCAGGCAATTTTCTATAAAAGGGATTCCATAGGTATTTATGACACTTGCTATAAGATAATTGCCGACAGAGTGCTGACATATAGTTTGCTTAAACGGGAAGGGCTCAATAAAACAAAATTTGTAGATATTCCGATTGCAAATTACTATGAAGGTGGGTTCAGCAGACAAAATCGTTCTCTATGGAAACAAGAGGAGTTCAAATTTCTTGTTTCCATAGGCAGGATTGATTACGCGTGCTACAAGATGCTGGGACATCAAATCAAACGTCTACTGGCAATTATTAACTGATTATTTGCGGTAATGGCACTTACATAACAGATCGAATGATGCAGAGGCGTACTCCAAATGTTAAATAACAAATTAATTCTTGTAACCGGCGCTGACGGTTTTATCGGTTCGCATCTTACAGAGGAGCTGATCAGGATCACAAGGCATCGCTTACACCAGATGAACTTATTCAGATGGTTGTGGGAATTCGCCAGGTTGAACGGGCGCTTGGCTCAAACAGAAAACATCCGTCACCATCCGAGGTCGCCAATGCAGCGGTTGCGCGGAAGAGTATCGTTACTGTCCGGAAAATCCTATTGAGCGAACCGTTTAGCGAAGAAAACATTACTGTTAAATGTTCAGGTAATGGCTTGTCACCGATGCAGTATTGGGAGCGTATTGGCAAGATAGCGGAACGCGTTTTTGAAGAGGATGACTTGATAGTGTTATGAAAATGCGGTCCGGAGTCAAATAATGGAAGAAACTCTCCATAACGATATGATCGAATTGAAATACCTCAACCAAATGCGGGGCTTGGTGCTTCGAATAACATCCAATCTGGATTGTACTATTTTTTTATTTGGATCACGTGCACGAGGCGTACATCGTAGAAGCTCTGACTTCGATATAGGTTTCAGCGGATTAAGTGAGCAGGAATTCACTAAAGCCAGAGATCGCCTGCTTTCAGAGCTGGAAGAGAGCGTGATTCCGCACCATGTTGATTTGGTGAATATTGACATGGTTCCGAGCAGCTTTAGAGAAGTTGTCATGAAAGAGGTTATAATATGGAAACAAAGTTCACGCGCAAACTAAACGACCTGGACGCAGCATTATCAAACTTTCACGATGCGTTGACGCTCGAACCCTCATTGTTTCCAGAGCTTGTGGCGGATAATATCAAGTCCGGGCAGATTCAGAAATTTGAGTTCACAGTCGAGCTGCTTTGGAAAACAGTCCAGATATTCCTATTTGAGGTCGATGGTGTCGATGTCATCACCCCGAAATCAGTTGCAAAAGAATTTGTAGAGGCAGGTTACTGCGATTATGAGTTATATGAACTGCTTATCCGAGCGATCAATGACAGAAATCAACTCAGTCATATCTATCGTCAAGAGATGGCAGAGTCGATATGGCGGCGATTACCTGAATATGTACGCCTGGCAGAACAGATTACCAGTGTTATGCGCTCTAAAATCAAGCCGGCCAGGGTAGCGGGAGAAGTGGATGAGGGATAAAGGCGCTAGATTCATCAACACGCCAGTTCTGATTCTGGGCGCCGGTGGGCATGCCAAGGTATTGATTGATGCTCTGCTGGCAATGTACAGATAATAGAAACGGCAGTGAGAATAAATTTCATCTCGACATCGCGAGTTGTGGCTCACAAATCAGATCAAATGATGTAACAGGGAGACATATTCATTATGTTAAATTATAAATCTATTCTTATTACTGGCGGGACCGGATCATTCGGGAAAAAGTTTGTTACGACTATACTGGAGACGTATCCTGAAATTGAGAGATTAGTTGTATATTCGCGTGATGAGTTGAAGCAATATGAAATGGCGCAATGCATGCCAGAAGGTTCTGAACGTAAAGTCCGGTTTTTCATTGGGGATGTCCGTGACAAAGAGCGTCTTATGCGGGCATTGGAGGGGATTGACATCGTTATTCATGCTGCTGCGTTGAAGCAAGTTCCAGCATGTGAATATAATCCGTTTGAGGCCATAAAAACCAACATTATTGGTGCTCAAAATGTCATTGAGTCCGCAATTGACAAAGGGATAAAAAAGGTGGTTGCCTTGAGCACGGATAAGGCAGCAGCACCAATAAACCTGTATGGGGCTACAAAACTCTGTTCGGACAAGCTTTTTGTTGCTGCAAATAATTATAAAGGGAAGCGCGACATCAAATTTTCAGTCGTGAGATATGGAAATGTCATGGGAAGTAGGGGTAGTGTAATTCCTTTCTTCCTTGAAAAACGACAGGAAGGTCTATTGCCAATTACCGACGAGCAGATGACCAGATTTAATATAACTCTTCAAGATGGTGTTGAGCTCGTACTATACGCACTTGAAAACATGTGGGGCGGCGAAATTTTTGTCCCTAAAATTCCAAGCTATCGAATTACCGACATTGCTGATGCAATTGGACCAAAATGTCAAAAGAACATCGTTGGTATTCGCCCTGGTGAAAAACTCCATGAAGAGATGATTACCACAACAGACTCCATTAATACGCTTGAATTTGAGAAGTACTTCGTCATTCTTCCCTCAATTCCGCTCTGGAATATTGACGATTTTATCGAGGCTTTTAAAGGCAAACGCTGCACTCAGGGATTTAACTACAACAGCGGCAGCAATTCCGAATGGTTAAGTGTGGAGCAAATTAGGACATTGATTTCTGAGCATGTTGACCCAGACTTTTACGTAGAGGCTTAAGCAAGATGAAAGCTATCCCCTATGGTCGGCAGAATATTTCTGAGAAAGACATTCAGGCAGTGGTTGATGTTTTGGCTTCCGATTGGCTGACTCAAGGCCCCGCTATAGAATTGTTCGAGAGCACTGTTGCTGATTACTGCGGCGCCAAGTATGCAGTGGCGGTAAACAGCGCGACTTCGGCCCTGCACATCGCCTGCTTGGCAGCCGGACTTGCCCCAGGCAAGCGTCTCTGGACATCGCCGAACACCTTTGTTGCCTCGGCCAATTGCGGACTTTACTGCGGTGCCGAGGTTGACTTTGTTGACATCGATCCAAAAACATACAACCTGAGCACCATTGAATTTTCCCGAAAACTGCAAATAGCCGCAGCATCCGGCAAACTCCCGGATGTGGTAGTGCCGGTTCATTTTGCTGGCCAGTCCTGCAGGATGCCGGAAATCGCCGCATGCGCCGCCAAATACAATGTAACGGTAATTGAAGATGCCTCACACGCCATTGGCGGCCGTTATGGCAACCATAAAATCGGCGCCTGCGCCTTCTCTGACATGACTATTTTCAGTTTTCATCCCGTGAAGATTATCACTACTGGTGAAGGCGGAATGGTGCTGACCAACAAAAAAGAACTATATGATACGCTGGTTCGTCTTCGTTCACACGGCATTACCCGCGACCCGGCGCTGATGGCCGGAGAAAGCGACGGCCCCTGGTATTATCAGCAGATTGCGCTGGGCTTCAACTACCGCATGACCGATATGCAGGCCATCCTCGGAGTGAGCCAGATGTCACGTCTGGATGAATTCGTCACGCGTCGCCATCTGCTGGCAAAACGATATGACCGGTTCTTGGCGCCTTTGCCGCTCACCCTGCCCTACCAGCATCCGGACTGTTATTCCGCCTACCACCTCTACGTCATCCGGCTCAATCTTGAACTGATTATCAAGTCCAGACGCCAGGTTTTTGAAGAATTGCGCCAGGCAAATATAGGCGTCAACCTGCACTATATCCCGGTGCATACCCATCCGTACTACCAGCAGCTTGGCTTCAGGGCTGGGGATTACCCACAGGCTGAGCAATATTACCAGGAGGCCATCAGCCTGCCGCTCTATTTTGGCCTGACTGAAGAGCAACAAGATTATGTGATTGATACCCTGTTAAGGGTGCTGCAGTGAAACTCGGCCTCGGCACCGTCCAGTTCGGCCTGGACTACGGCATATCAAATACAGCCGGCAGAACACCGGCTGATGAAGTGCTGCACATCCTGGATCTGGCTGCCCGCATCGGAATCAGCGTCATCGACACCGCCTCCATGTATGGCACCAGTGAAACCGTGCTCGGACAGGCTCTTGCCTCCCTGGGGCATGATTTTGCCATTGTGACGAAAACTCCGCGCTTTGATGTTACCGGCGATTTGAAAGCCGAGGCAGACCGGTTGGAGCAGACATTTCTCCATTCCCTCAAGTCCCTGCAAAAAGAGGCGATTCATGGCCTGATGTTCCATCATGCCGATGATTTGCTGACGGATGAGTCATCGGTGCTGGTTGAGAGAGTCTGTGCACTCAAACAACAGGGGCTGATCAGCAAATGGGGATTCTCCGCCTACACCGGGCAGCAGCTTGATGCAATACTTCATCGTTTCACCCCGGATCTGGTGCAGGTGCCGGTCAATGTTCTTGACCAGCGGTTACTAAACGGCGGCCAACTGAAGCGGCTCAAGCAGGCGGGAGTTGAAATCCACAGCCGTTCGGCCTTTTTACAGGGCCTGCTTTTGATGGATGCAGCAGCCCTTAATCCATACTTCGCTCCTTACGTTGGCATTCTGGAGTCATTCTCCCGTGAAGCCCGGAACAAAGGGTTTTCCCAGCTTCAGGCCACATTGAAATTTGTCATGGACATCGTGGAGATCGACCACGTTATTGTCGGCGTCTGTTCCGGCAGTGAACTGCAGCAAATTGTTGCTGCAGCAACTGCGCTTCCGGCCAACACCATCAGTTATGAGCGCTTTGCCTGCGCTGATGAAGGGCTTGTGAATCCGGCCCTCTGGAAGTTGCAATAACAGTTAAACTAACAAATATCAGGAGATTGATATGAACAATGTCTATTATCTTTCCAGCGAACGAATCTACCTGCGCGAAGTACGTCTGAGCGATGTCAACGAGCGTTATTATTCCTGGCTCAATGACCCGGAGATCTACCAGTTCCTGGAAACGCGTTTTGTGCCCCGTTCGCTCGACAATATCGCTGACTTTGTGAAGCGGATGGATGCCAAGGAAAATGAACCTTTTATGGCAATCTGTTTAAAAGAAAACGATCTGCATATCGGCAATATCAAGCTTGGCCCCATTAACTGGCACCACCGCAACGCTGACATCAGCCTCTTTATCGGCGACAAGAATTACTGGGGAAAAGGCCTGGCCACTGAAGCGATTCAGGTGGTCACCGACTATGCTTTTCACATGTTGAATCTCAACAAAATCAAAGCCGGTTGCCATGCTACTAATTTGGGAAGCATGAAAGCTTTTGAAAAATGTGGATATCTGCAGGAGGGGCTCCTGCGCTCCCATGGCATGAGCAATGGTGTGCTGTACGATGCCGTCCTTCTTGGCATCACTGCCCAGGACTATTGGCAAGGAGTGAAAAAATGATCCTGGCCATCCTGCAGGCCCGGGTTTCTTCATCGCGATTACCGGGCAAGGTATTGAAAAATATTCTTGGTGAACCGATGCTGTTCCGGCAGCTCGAAAGAGTGAAACGCGCGACATCCCTGGACAAGCTGCTGGTTGCTACCAGCAGTGACGCAAGTGACACCCCCATTGAGTCGGTTTGTCTTGATAAGGGTATTCCCTGTTTTCGGGGTAGCCTCAATGATGTGCTTGAGCGATTCTACCAAGCAGCAAAGTCCTATCAGCCCGAGCATGTGGTACGCCTGACCGGAGACTGTCCGCTGGCCGACCCGGACTTGATTGACCAGGTAGTGGCACATCATCTGGCCGGCAACTTTGATTATACCAGCAGCGCCCTTGAGCCGACTTTCCCCGATGGCCTCGATGTGGAGATCTTTCGCTTCAAGTGTCTGGGACAAGCCTGGCTTGAGGCAAAGCTCACTTCCCAGCGGGAGCACGTGACCCTTTTCATCCACCAGCAGCCAGACCTCTTCAAACTGGGAAGCTTTAAAGGCGAACATGATCTGTCTGAACTGCGCTGGACGGTTGACGAGCCTGCTGATTTCGAGCTCATCACCAGGATCTACGAGGAGTTGTATCCGGCCAACCCATGCTTCACAACCGCCGATATCCTCTGCTGGTTAAAGGAGCATCCGGACTTCATAACATTCAATACCCATTTCAGCCGTAATGAGGGTCTGCAAAAATCATTATTGATGGATTGCATCCCGCCAAATCTTACACACAAAGGATAAAGCCATGTCGCAACGCTATCACAACTCTGAAGAAATGCTGGAACGGGCTCTGCAGACGATCCCGCTCGGTTCTCAAACCTTCAGCAAAAGCAAGGTGCAGTTTCCGTATGGGGTATCGCCATATTTCATAGCCCGCGGCAAAGGAAGCCATGTATGGGATATTGACGGCAATGAATATATTGATTTTATCAACTCGCTGGCTGCCATCACCCTTGGCTATTGCGATCCTGACGTCAATGCCGCCGTAAAGGCCCAGCTTGAGGAGGGGGTAATCTTCTCGCTGCCGCACACCCTGGAGGTACAAGTGGCTGAGAAGATAGTGGAAATGGTGCCCTGTGCCGAGAAGGTCCGTTTCGGCAAGAATGGTTCCGATGCCACCGCCGGTGCGGTCAGGATTGCGCGGGCCTACACCGGCCGTGACCGGGTGGCCGCCTGCGGCTATCATGGCTGGCAGGACTGGTTTATCGGCACCACCGCGCGCAATCTTGGCGTCCCTAAGGCTACCAGCGATCTAACTCATACCTTTACCTATAATGACATTGATTCGCTCATCGCTCTTTTCAAGGAATATCGGGATCAGATCGCCGCGGTTATCCTAGAGCCGATGAACATTACCGAACCGGCCGACGGTTTCCTCTCCAAGGTGCAGGATGTAGCGCACCGCAACGGCGCCGTACTTATCTTTGACGAAACAGTGACAGGCTTCCGCTTCGCCAACGGCGGCGCTCAGGAATATTTTGGAGTCACCCCCGATCTTGCCACCTTCGGCAAGGGGCTTGCCAATGGCTATCCGTTGTCTGCAGTGGCCGGCAAGGCGGAGATCATGCGCTTGATGGAAGAGGTGTTCTTCTCCTTCACCTTTGGCGGTGAAACCCTCTCACTGGCCGCATCGCTGGCAACCATGACCAAGTTGCAGCGGGAACCTGTCATCGCCTCCATCGGCAAACAGGGGAAAAAAGTGCTGGATGGTTTGGCGGGACTGCTCGAGCAGCATTACGCCGGTCATTTTGCCTATCTGGCAGGCCTCCCAGTCTGGTCGTTTATGATCCTGAAAGATTGCGACCCTTATTCGGTATGGGAGCTGAAGACCTTGTTCATGCAGGAGATGCTTGCCCGAGGCATTATGACACTGGGCTCGCACAACATGAACTATGCCCATTCCGACGACGACGTCACCAAGCTGCTCAACGCGTACAATGAGGTTCTGCCCATTCTGAAAGACGCTGTTGACAACAGGAAGATGGCGGATTATCTGCGCTGCAAGCCGCTAGAACCTCTCTTCAAGGTACGGTGAACCGCCTGAAAGGCATACGCGTTGGCTTCCGCGCTGACGCCTCACTGAGCATAGGCAGCGGGCATGTCATGCGCTGCCTGACACTGGCCGAGGAGCTAAAAAGTCGGGGGGCGCAGGTAAGCTTTCTCTGCAGGGATGTTCCCGGCAACCTGATTAACCTTGTTGAAAACAAGGGTTATCCGGTGGTGCGCATCCGTCTTGTAGGGGAGCCAGAAGCAGACTGGCAGAATGATGCCGGACAGTGTCTGACGAACCTGCATGAATCCGGTGGTATCGACTGGCTTGTGCTTGACCATTACCGTCTGGATTATGCATGGGAATCAGCGCTGCGGCCTGTTGCCCGAAACATATTCGTTATTGACGATCTTGCCGATCGCCGCCATGACTGTGATGTGCTGCTGGACCAGAATTATTACACTGACAGCGACAACCGTTATCCTGGTTTGGTGCCTTCGACATGCCAGATGCTGTTAGGCCCTGCCTATGCGCTTTTGCGTGATGAATTTGCCGCAGCGCGAAAAAAACTGCGGCATCGGGACGGCTGTGTCAGACGCGTCCTGGTCTTCTTCGGCGGCAGCGACCTCGGTAATGCCACCGTCAAAGTGTTGCAGGCCATAGGCCATTTGAAACATCCAGAACTCTTTTTCGACGTTGTCGTGGGCTTGCATAATCCCCATCAGGAGAAGCTGAAAACAGAGGCCTCGAACATGGAGAAAGTTGACCTACATATTCAGGTCAACAACATGGCGGAACTGATAGCGGCCAGTGACCTGTATGTGGGGGCGCCAGGCACAACCACCTGGGAGCGCTCCTGCCTTGGCCTCCCCTCCCTGGTCATGACAACTTCGCCGAGCCAGATAGCAGCGACCAGAGACCTGCACCGCATTGGCGCGCTGACCTATCTGGGTGAAGCAGATGCCATAACGTCTGAGCAGATTGCCCGGGCCCTGGAAGAATGCATGGTGGGGCCGGAGCAGCTAAAACAGCAATCCGTCAAGGCAATGATGCTGGTTGACGGCAACGGCGTCGCACGCTGCGCTGATAATATCCATAAATCACCAAGGGGATAACGATGGCAGATAAATTCAAGATAATCAGTGATCCGGAACATGGATTCCTCAGGGCCGACCCGGTACCTACCCAACAGGAGGTCGAGGAATTCTACAAGCAGGAGTTCTATTCATCCGACTACAAGAATTTCAATGATTCTTCCCTGAAGGTGCAGGAAGAGGAAGAAGATTACTTTACGGACAGATGGGAAAGCATCTACCGCAAATGCGTTGAACATTTCGGGCATTCGTCACTGTCGCTTTTCGATATCGGTTTCGGCTTTGCCCAGGCCTTGCTCTATTTCCGTGAGCGCGGCTTCGATGTGAGCGGCCTTGAGCCTGCACCGGAAGCGGTTGAGTACGCCCGCTCCAAGGGTCTGGATGTGCACAATGCCGGTATCGAGGATTTTGATTGCGTTGGAGACAAACGCTTTGATGTGGTTACCTTGATCAATGTGCTGGAGCATCTGCGGGATCCAGCCGCGACATTGCAGAATATCAAGGCCAAACTACTGAAACCGGACGGGTTGCTGATCATAGACGTACCCAATGAATTCAATGATTTTCAGGCCATTGCAGACAAGGAGTATGGCCTTAACCAGTGGTGGGTCTGCCCGCCAAACCATATCAATTATTTCAGCGCGACTTCTGTCAAAAAACTGCTTGCTGATTGCGGCTATTCTGTATTTCATAGTGAAGCCTCCTTCCCGCTGGAGATGTTCTTGCTCATGGCTGATGTGTATGTCGGCAATGGGGAGTTGGGCAAAGCGTGCCATAACAAACGGGTGAAATTTGAATACCTGATGCGCAAGCATGGCAAAAAAGAGAAACTGGTCAAGTTTTACCAGGCGTTGGCGGAACTGGATCTTGGCCGGCAGGTGATTGTCTATGCAACAACCCGTTCGGCCTGATCTCCAAGAGATTTAGAAGGAGTTACTAAATGGAATTTTTCGATTTATCACGATATTACCAGATAGAAGCACCGGCGATCCCCAAGTTCAGCGAACTGAGGAAAATGAAGCCGGTGCAGATGACCCAGGAGTTGAAGCTGGTTGAAGATCCTGACAATCTTGCTTATGCACAGGAACTCGCCTCACGCAATGTGGTTGTCGTACCGATCAGGAGAATGCCCCCATCTTCACGGTACCTTGAACGCATCTCCTTCCCCAGAAGGATCTTGTTCGAAATGACCAGCAAGTGCAATTATCTATGCCGGATGTGTCCGCAAAACAACCTGAAGCGGCCACGCATGGATATGGAAGGTTCACTTTACCGGAAAGTTATTGACGAGATCGATTCCTACGGCATTGAGGGCATATGGCTCTACCATCTTGGCGAATCCCTGCTGCATCCAGAGTTCAGAGAAAACATCCGGCACATCAGCCAGAAGAAAAATCTCGGCGTCATCTGGATGAGCACCAACGGCCAGTATTTCACGGAAGACAATATTCACTGCGTGCTTGATTCAAATATCGATTACATAAATTTTTCCATGCATGCGGTTACCGCTGCCACCTACAACACGGTTATCCCTGAAGGCGATTTCAAAGCCGTCCGAGATAACCTGGACACCTTTTACAAACTGAAAGGCCAGGAAAATCTCCCAAGGAAACCCTTTCTCCATTGCCAGATGATCGAGCAGGAAACCACCCAACACGAGGTTGATGCATTTATTGCCGAACATTACCGGTATGCGGATATTGTCAGCATCAATATGCTTGAGTATGTAAACCTGCCCAACAACAGCTTCGGGCTTGGCCAGCGGGAAAGAAAGCCGCTGACCACATGTCTGCGGGTTTCGCGCAATGATTGCTTTATTTGTTCGAATGGGCATGTCACCTTGTGCGATGCCTCCTATAACGGCGAACTGTTCCTGGGTGACGTCCAGAAACAGACGCTGCATGAGATCTGGAACGGCAGCGCCAGACATGAGATCCTCCGGCTCAACAGCGAAGGGCGCATGGCCGAGGTTGAATTCTGTACGACATGCACAGACTATGACATCTAGGCGGTATCATGGATTATGACATCCAACTAGTAGCCTTCTCGCAGGACCATTTTCAGCAAACCTTTGCCTGGATCTGCGACCCTGAACTGCGGCGCATGTTTCTCATGCGGGGAGAACCTGACTGGGAAGGACATGTCACCTACTGCACCAGGCTATTGTCGGATTCTTCGCAAAAGGTTTACGCTATTTATTGCGAGAACGAGCATGTCGGCAACTGTGGCATCAAAAATATCATTGCCGGCAGTGAAGGCGAATTGTGGATTTATATGGGATCTCCGGCGACTCGCGGCAAAGGGGTCGGGACTCGCGCGACGAAACTGCTGGTGCAGGAGGGGATGGAAAACATGCATTTCCATAAAATGTACCTGCATGTTGCCGATTTTAACAAGGCTGCTTATGCCATGTACCAAAACATCGGCTTTGTCGAAGTGCCGCTTGTCGGCGATGCCGGCGTCTGGGCCGGCCGTGGCTGCAACATTATCGGCATGGAATTGACGAGGTCATAGAATATGGTCGTCGCCATGATGCAGCCGGCCTTTTTGCCCTGGCAGGGTTTTTTTGAACTGATCTACCGGTCGGATCGTTTTATTGTTCTCGATGACTTTCAGTTTTCAGTGCAAAGCTACCACCAGCGAAATCGCCTTTTTGTCAACCGCGGCCAGGTCGACTGGTACAGCGTGCCGGTTCGCAAGTCAAATTCATTCAAGGCAGCTCTTAATCAAACTGAAATCAATGAATCGACCCCGTGGCGCACCAAACTATGGAAAAGGCTGGAGCAGAATTACAGCAAGGCTCCGTTTTTCGCGGAATTAGCTCCTGACCTCAACCAGTGGTTTTTCGCGCAAGCCGCATCGCTGGCTAGCCAGAATACAGACTTTATTCTTTTGGCCTGCCGTTTGTTGGGGATCAAACGGGAATTCTGCTATAGTTCGCAATGCCCCTTGCAGACAGAGCGCTCACAGCGGGTTCTCGACCTGTTGCGCTGGAGCGGGGCAAAAACCTATGTCTGCGCCCGCGGCTCTTTTCCCTATATGCTTGAGGACGCTGTCTTTCCTGTTCAGGATATTGAGGTCCGCTTTCAGAATTATGTTCCGAAAACATATGCGCAGATCGGCTCTCCCCAGGAATTTATTCCCTATCTTTCGATAATTGACGCGCTAGTGAATATAGGTCCGGAGAAAACGCTGGAACTTATCGCCAGCGGCACAGAGCACTGGTTATCGTGGGACGAGATGGTCCAGCATGCTGCAACGACGTGAACCATTTCCGGCAAGGAGGCCATATGACCATTAACATCGCCGGCAGGCTGATCGGCCCTGCTGAGCCGCCATTTATCATTGCGGAGATGTCCGGCAATCACAATCAGTCTCTGGAAAGGGCACTGGAGATTGTGGAAGCAGCGGCCAGGTGCGGCGTCGATGCCATGAAGATCCAGACCTATACTGCTGACACCATGACGCTTGATCTGCGGGAACGGGAGTTTTTCGTCAGTGATCCCGGAAATCTATGGACCGGCAGAAGCCTTTACGAGCTTTATCAGGAGGCGCATACGCCGTGGGAATGGCACAAACCTATTATGGAGCGGTGCCAGGAGCTGGGAATTATCTTTTTCAGTACCCCCTTTGACGCGACCTCAGTGGATTTTCTCGAATCATTGCAGGTCCCCTGCTACAAGATCGCCTCATTCGAGAATATCGATCTGCCGCTGCTGCGCAAAGTAGCTAGAACGGGCAAGCCGATGATCATCTCCACCGGCATGGCCACAGTTGCCGAACTGGACGAGGCGGTAAGGGCAGCCCGGGAGGCAGGGTGCCGCGAGATAGTTCTGCTCAAATGCACCAGCAGCTACCCCGCCACCCCAGAATCTTCCAATTTGCGTACCATACCGCACCTGCATGAGCTCTTTAATGTTGGAGTCGGACTGTCAGACCACACCATGGGCGTGGGGGCGGCTGTCACGGCAGTGGCTCTGGGCGCAACGGTCATTGAAAAGCATTTTACCCTTAACAGGGCTGACGGTGGTGTTGATTCAGTATTCTCCCTCGAACCCGACGAGATGCAGAGCCTGGTAGTTGAAACAAAGCGGGCATGGCAGGCGTTGGGATGTGTCAGTTATGGGCCGACAGAAACAGAAAAAAAGTCCCTTCAATATCGTCGTTCGCTATATGTGGCGGAACATATGCGGGCTGGTGAATTCTTTTCTACGGCTAACCTTCGTGCAATACGCCCTGGGTTGGGTTTGCCGCCAAAATATTTTGACATTGTAGTCGGCAAGAAAGTTTCAAAAGACGTGTCTAAGGGTACGCCGCTTAGTTGGAATCTTATTTCATGATGTTGACATATAATTAAACGTCGTTTCAGGGATAACTGCCTTTATGAAAATATTATTTTTTGCACCAAACTCAGCCATTTGGGGTCACGCTTTTCCTGAAGCGTTAATAGCTGAAGCATTGATGCAGCAGGGACATGAAATCGTCTATATCGGGTGTGGCGGCTTGTTGGATGATTACTGTATTTCCATGAGTGCGCATGACATACCTTTTGCTGCAGACAGAGAAAAAAAACAACGCATTTGCCGTTTATGTAAAAAGAACAAAGAGATTATCTGCGAACAATTTGGCTTTGCCGGTTTTGATTTGTCCGATAAATATCAGGCGGCTGATTTGAACTCTATAGAAGAAATAATTACATCGGTTACGCCTGAAAATTGTTTGGAACTGACGCTTAACTCAGTTGAGGTTGGTAAAATTGCCCTTTATGAAATATTGCTTGATTCCAAAAAAAGCAACCTGGATTTCTCACCATCTGAATGGGAACGTTACAAATCTAGCCTAAAAAACGCTCTTCTAGTTTTTCACATTGCCCAGCGAATGTTCAATCAAATACACCCTGACCGCCTGGTTGTTTATAACGCATTATATGCTGTAAACCGAGTGTTTTGCAGACTAGCAGGATTGCATGGAGTCCCTCAATATTTCCTGCATGCTGGGGGCAATCTGTCGAAGAGGATTCAAACCTTGATCCTGGCCAAGCATAATACCGTTGAATTTTACAGGCATATGTTGGAAAAATGGAAGGAGTTCAAAGAACATCCATGCCCTCACGTGGCCTTAAAAGCGGTAACAGACCATTTCCTTGAGGTTTTCAAAGGCAGGAGCGCTTGGGCATATTCTGTGGCGGCAAAAGGCAGCAGCTCTGATTTGAAATCATTTTTTGGTATTGATTCCGTCCAGAAAGTAATTTGTGCTACTCTTAGTAGTTATGATGAACGCTTTGCGGCAGAAACTGTAGGGGTGCTCACCAGAGTTGAAAACCTGATGTTCACAAAACAGGTGGACTGGGTCAAGGCTCTTATCGAATATGTAGCAGACAGAAACGACCTTGCATTGCTGATCCGGGTTCATCCTCGCGAATTTCCCAACAAACGGGAAAACATGCTGTCTGAACATGCCAAGGTTTTACAGGAAGTATTCTCCAAAACACCCCAGAATGTGCGGGTGAACTGGCCAACTGACAATATTTCGCTTTATGATCTGGCGAGCATCACTGATGTTTTTCTGAATGCATGGTCATCATCTGGCAAAGAAATGGCGTTATTGGGAATACCGGTTGTGCTATATTCAAGCGAACTGGTTTTCTACCCGTCCGAACTGAACTATGTTGGAACTACTGAAAAAGAATATTTCCTTAAATTAGAGGAAGCGTTGCAAGCGGGATGGGATTCTGAAAGAATTCGAATGACCTACAGATGGTGTGCAATGGAATATGACTATTCTCTGTTGGATATCGGAGAAAGTTTTGCAAAGAATGATTTGCAACAAAGGCTGCCTTTTTTCTCAAGAAAATTCAACAAACTATTAACTTTTTTAAAACCATGCCGACAACAAATGAGTGACTGCAAGAACAGATCTCAAAGACTTATGGCAGCCACTAATGTTAATAAAATTATTCATGATCAATTGCATTCCATTCTGGATATTGAAATACAATACCCTTTCGTATCGGAAGAGGAAGAGACAATTGGACTAAAACACGAGGTACATAGACTACTCTGTGGATTGTATTCTGATCCTGAAGCAGAGGCTAAATCGAATGCTCTTGCATGTAAATTGCTAAATTTTGCTAACTCAAAATAATAAATCAGTCGTTATGGAGTACCCACAATTATGAATTTTCCAGAGAAAATTCTCCTTAAACTCAAAAAAACGAAGTATACAAATAAATATTCCAGACTCTCCTTTTCTCAGGAAGGAGAGGACATGGTGCTTGCAGAACTTTTGCATGGCAAGAAAAACGGGACATACGTGGACGTAGGAGCTTATCATCCTATGAAGTTTTCAAACACATACCATTTTTATCTAAAAGGATGGAAAGGCATTAATATTGAGGCAAGGCCTCATGCGATGGATCTCTTCAATCTTTACCGGCCCAATGACATCAATCTTGAAATTGCGGTATCAGACACTAAGCAGGAATTAACATACTTTATGTTTGATGAACCTGCATTGAACGGGTTTAGCAGCGATCTGAGCAAAGACAGGGATACTAATACCAGCTTCAATATTGTTTCTGAAATAAAAATGACAACAATGCCACTAAGCGAGATTCTTGATATGTACTTGCCTGGAAATAACATTGATTTTATGTCCATTGATGTTGAGGGCATGGATTATAAAGTGCTTATTTCGAATAACTGGTCTAAGTACCGGCCTACTTACGTACTGGTAGAAGATATTAAGAGCACAAATCTTGCGGGCTCTTTGAATTCTGAAACTGCAAACTTTATGAAACAGCAGAATTACGAACTATTATGCAGGACACAAAGAACCATGTTTTTTAAAACTATGTTGACGTTATGAACTAAAACCTATGCCACTAGCTCCCATAGCTTTATTTACTTACAATCGCCCTGAACACACTCGCAAAACTATTCATGCTCTTGCAAACAATGAACTGGCTGCTGAAAGTGCCCTTTTTATTTTTTCTGATGCTCCTCGAGATGATAAGGCTAACAAGGGTGTTTGTGATGTGCGGGATTTTATTAAAAATTTGGATGGATTTTGCACAGTTACAATTATTGAGCGGTCAGAAAATTATGGCCTCTCACGCTCAATCATCTCTGGGGTCTCTGATCTTGTTGCAGAGTTTGGCCGTGTAATTGTTCTTGAAGATGATTTAGTAACCTCTCCCCATTTTCTCAGCTATATGAATAATGCTCTCAACTATTATGCCGATGAAGAGCGGGTGATTTCCATTCATGGGTATGTTTACCCTGTTAAAGAAGAATTACCGGAAACTTTTTTTCTTCGTGGCGCCGATTGCTGGGGCTGGGCAACGTGGAAGCGTGGATGGAAACTTTTTGAACCGGATGGTAGCCAGCTATTACAAAGTTTGAAAGAAAAACATCTTGAGCGCTCTTTTGATCTTGATGGTGCTTATTCATATACCAAAATGCTGAAGCGTCAAACCCGTGGCGAAAACAATTCATGGGCGGTTCGTTGGCATGCTTCAGCATTTTTGACGAATAGCCTTACATTGTATCCAGGGAAGTCATTGGTACAAAATATAGGATATGATGCAAGCGGAGTAAATTGTGCTGCGATTGATCATTTTAATATCGAACTAAGTGATAAGCCAATTATTGTAACTAAAATCGCTGTCGAAGAGGATACGATTGCCCTCTCTGCCCTCAAGAAATATTTTCGCTCGTTGAAGCTCTCTTTCAGTGAAAAGATGGCTGGTAGTTTGAAGAAGCGTTTTGGTCGGATATTTTCTCTTTTCAACGGCTAATAAACCTTCTGCCACAGGATATTTTAGATGCATTTATAGCATGAGAGGATTATATGGGTCTAAAATCATGGAGGATTTATAAAAAACAACAACAATTTTCGCCAGGCGTTCTAGGTTTAATAAATAATCCATTTTTCGCAGCTCGAAGAGGTCTTTTCACTGCTATCAAGGTGTTAGCAGCACACCTTAGTGGAAAAGTTCTCGATGTGGGCTGTGGCCAGAAGCCGTATGCAGAGTTGTTTGCTAATACCGAGTACATAGGGATGGAAATAGATACTGAAGAGAATAGACAAAACAAGAGGGCAGATCAGTTTTATGATGGTCATACTTTTCCATTTGTTAGTAACACTTTTGAAGGAGTAATTTGCAACCAGGTATTTGAACATGTGTTCAACCCGCAAGAATTCATGGCAGAGATTTGCCGGGTTCTCAAGCCAGGAGGCATTCTCTTGCTGACAGTACCTTTTGTTTGGGACGAGCATGAACAGCCTTGGGATTATGCCCGCTATACTTCAAATGGCATCAGCCATATACTTGAACAAAATAATTTCGAAATTATTGAGCAAAGAAAGAGTACTACTGGTATCAAGGCTATTTTCCAGCTTATCAATGCATATCTTTACAAAATTACACGTGCAAAGATTGCATTTTTCCGCCTGAAACACATTGGGATGCTTCTGTTTCCCTTTGTAAACATTGCTGGTGAGGTAGCCTCCATATTGCTGCCTGACAATCAAGATATCTACCTTGACAATGTGATTCTGGCCAGAAAGACTTCTCATGAATAATTTCTGCACCCTCTTCGATTCAAGCTACCTGACACGTGGATTGGCACTACATCACTCCATGATGGAAGCTGTAGAGGAATTTACTCTCTATCTGTATTGCTTCGATGACCTTACGCATGAGCTCCTTTCTCAACTAGAACTACCAAAAGTAATTCTAGTATCGCAAGCCGAATTCGAAACTCCTGAGCTTTTGGCCGTGAAGCCGACTAGAACAAAAGGCGAATATTGCTGGACCTGCACTTCGCATATTATTTTCGATGCCATTGAGCGGTTTTCACTTCCCCGCATTACATACGTTGATGCTGATATGTATTTTTTTGCCGACCCAAAGGTTTTGCTAGATGAATTGGCAGAAGCTGGAGGCGCAGTACTGATTACGGAGCACCGTTATACTCCTCGCTATGATCGTAGCATTGACTGTGGAAGGTATTGCGTTCAATTCATTACCTTTGTTGCAGATCAGCGAGGGCTGACAGTCCTTGACTGGTGGCGGGAGCGCTGCATAGAGTGGTGTTATAACCGATTTGAAGATGGCAAGTTCGGTGACCAGAAATATCTTGATGACTGGACGGAACGGTTTTCCGGGATCCATATTCTTGAGCATCCCGGCGGAGGTGTAGCTCCATGGAATGTGCAACAGCTTCAAGTTACTGGAGGCCCCAAGGTCTCAGGGCAACCGGTGATATTTTTTCACTATCACAATTTGAGCTGGTATGAGGATGACTCGTTTATAACTGGTCCTTATGTAATGGAACAACCTGTTATCGACTATCTGTACCGCCCATATATATCTGCTTTGAGACAGGCCTTAGCTAGTGTGCGTGGCATTTCGCCGGGATTCAAGATGGGATTGGAATCACTACCCGCCAAGAAAAAGCCTTTTTGGAAAAAAATAGAGCATAAACTGAAAAGGAAATACCATGCCATTCGTTGATAAAAATGTCCTGATTACTGGTGGTGCCGGGTTTATAGGTAGTAATCTGGCGATCAGACTTGTAGAGCTTGGCGCAAGGGTCACAGTGATGGATTCCATGCTTCCAGGTTATGGTGGCAACCTGTTTAACCTGGAAGATATAAAAAACAGTGTGGCCATAAATTTTTCGGATATGCGTGATCCGCATAGCCTTGCGTATCTGGTCAGGGACAAGGATTATATTTTTAATCTTGCCGGTCAGGTCAGTCACCAAGACAGTATGAACGATCCCATGATGGATATGGAGATCAATGTCAAAGCGCAGTTGGTATTACTTGAGGCATGTCGTCATTTCAATCCTGAAGTGGTTGTCGTATATGCAAGCACCAGACAGTTTTATGGTCATCCGGAATATCTGCCTGTAGATGAACGTCATCCGATTAACCCGCCTGATGTTAACGGAATCAACAAATTGGCAGGTGAACAGTACCACACTTTATACTGCAAGATTTTTGGGTTAAAAACTGTTTCACTGCGTCTGACAAATACATACGGCCCACGTCAGTTAATCAAAAATGCTCGCCAGGGGTTTATTGGCTGGTTCATGAATCGTGTAATTACCGGCAATTCAATTCAATTGTTTGGCGGTGGAGACCAGATTCGTGATTTCAACCACGTTGATGATGTTGTTGAGGCATTTTTGTATGCAGCAGTGACTCCGGAATGCTATGGGCAATTTTTTAATCTCAGCGGCGAGAAAACATCTTTGAAGTCTGTTGCCGAAAACCTTGTAGCGTATAGTGGTGAAGGAGCGGTGGAAGTGATCCCGTTTCCTGAGGAACGTAAAAAAATCGACATAGGCAATTTTTATGGTAATTCAGAAAAATTCCAGTCTGTGTGCGGTTGGAAACCAAAAGTTCTATTGCTTGAAGGATTACAGAGTACGCTGGATTATTATCAATTACATAGTTCCAAATACTTAGAGGAGCAGTAATGGGGGTCCCTTTCTTTGACATTGGCCGACTAAACGCTTCTATTGCAGATGATATAGCCAGTGCCGCTCAACGCGCACTGACTAGTAGCTGGTATATTCTTGGCAAGGAAGGGGAGGCTTTCGAAAGTCAAATGTCTTTACAGCTTGGCAGTGGCCGGGTGTTGGGATGTAATTCAGGAACAGATGCATTGATTTTGTCTCTGCTTGCAGCCGACATTGGCATAGAAGATGAGGTTATCACAGTTGCTCATACTGCAATCCCCACAGTGGCTGCAATTTGCGCAGTCGGAGCAATACCTGTGCTGATTGATATTGACTATGATACCTGGGCGCTTGATGTTACAAAAATCGCCGAAGTACTTACCCAGAAAACCAAAGCAATTATTGTTGTACATCTATATGGAAATATGGTTGATGTTAACTCTGTGCGGAATGTCGTATGCTCAGCCGGTCGTTCTGATATTGCAATAATTGAGGACGTAGCTCAGGCTCAGGGGGCTGAACTCAATAGCCAGTCAGCAGGGACAATCGGCCGTTTTGGCGCTTTCAGTTTCTATCCGAGTAAAAACATTGGAGCTTTGGGCGATGGCGGTGCCGTCTGCTGTAACAATGAAGCGGATGTAGAGCAAGTACGAATGCTCCGCAACTATGGGCAAAAAGATCGTTACCATACTGAAATTTCCAGAGGAACCAACAGCAGGTTAGATGAAATCCAGGCTGCAATTCTATCAGCAAAACTGCCGTTTTTGAAGAACTGGAATAAAAGAAAAGCGTGCCTAATGGAACGTTACCGAACGGAATTGAGCGGATTGCCTCTAAAATTCCAACAAGTTACCTCTGGATGCGAACCCGCCTGGCACCTTTGCGTAGTAGCTTTGGATGCGCCCGAACGTCGTGACCAACTAATTGCACATTTCCAACGGGAAGAGATTCAAACGCTTATCCATTATCCGATTCCAAACCATCGGCAGCCTGCGTTTGCTCATGCAATAATACAAGACCTGTCAGTAACTGATTCACTGGTGGGGCGAATCCTTTCTTTGCCCTTCAGCCCGATACTTAGTGATGATGAGCAGACGATCGTTATAAATTCTGCCCGTGCCTTTTTTGGTGCAGCTTGATTTATGGTTCAATCTGGAATTTCTAGTATACTCCTCATAAAACCCGGTGCGATGGGCGATCTGCTTCACTTGACGCCGACAATCAGGGGACTTAGGAAGCGTTTCCCAAATGCCCGCATCGATATTATGGTCGGTAATGCAGCCTCGATAGACCTGTTTCGTCATCATCCCGACATAACAAATGTACTTGTTTATAACCGACTTGATGAACACCGCTCATTAAAAGCACTGCTTGCTCTTTGGCAGCAAATAAGAAGCAATTCATACAATCTGGTCATCAACTTCCAGCGCAGTAATTTGAAGACCTGGTTCCTTGCTTCTGCTGCACTCCCCTGCAAAATTTTAGTATATAACAAGACCCGTAAGCCGGTCATCCACGCAGTTTTTGATCACCTGAAAACAGTTGAACCGCTCGGAATTATTTCTGAAGCAGATGGGCTTGACCTATACATTACCGAAGAACATCGCCGTTTTGCAGTGGCGTTGTTTGAGGCTTCTGGAGTTAATAAACGTAGAATTGTTGCTTTTAATCCCGGAGCAAGTAATCTGATAAAATGTTGGAGTACCGCGCAGTTTGCAGCTCTTGGAAATCGTTTGGTGGATGAAATTGGCGCAGAGGTTGTTATCGTTGGAGGATGGCTTGAGAGGAATCTGGCAAAAGAGATTTCTGCCGGCATGAATCATAAGCCGATTAACCTGGTTGAGAAAACGTCCATGCTGCAGTTGGGGGCTGTCCTCTCGATGTGCTCCCTGCTGGTTAGCGGCGATACCGGGCCAATGCATATGGCAACTGCAGTAGGCACACCGGTAGTGGCACTGTTCGGGGCAATTGATCCTCGTCGTACTGGACCAGTCGGAAACGGACATATTATTATCAGTCATCCAGAGGTTGCCTGCGTCCATTGCAAAGCGAATAAGTGCGACAATCCAAATTACTTGGAATGTATGGAACTAATAACTGTTGATGAGGTCTTTGAAACTGTTAGAACTATGCTCGACTCCAGAGAACAAAACCCATCCTGATCACAAACATTTTATTTGAGGTGAACCATGGCGACACGAATTGAAAAAGATTCTATGGGAGAAATGTCCGTTCCCGCAAATGTATACTACGGCGCACAAACCGCCAGGGCTGTTCAAAATTTCCCCATATCCGGTTTAAGGCCACACCCGACATTTGTCTGGGCAACGGTTATCATCAAAAAGTGCGCAGCTAAAGCCAATATGAACACCGGAAGATTGGCAGCGGAGATTGGCAGCGCAATAGTTACTGCTGCTGATGAGGTGTTGGCAGGTGGATTTGCCGAGCATTTTGTTGTAGATCCATTCCAGGCTGGTGCCGGCACTTCGCACAATATGAATGTAAACGAAGTTTTGGCTAATCGTGCTCTGGAGCTGTTGGGTTTTAAATGTGGTGACTTTTCCACACTTCACCCCAATGACCATGTAAACATGGCTCAATCCACAAATGATGTAGTTCCTACAGCAATCCGCCTAGCTTCGCTTGAAATGCTTGATCCGCTGTTGGAGGAACTGGAACGGCTTGAATTTTCACTGACAGACAAAGCGAAGGAATTTAACCATATACTAAAGTCAGGACGTACACATCTTCAGGATGCTGTCCCGATTCGCATGGGGCAGGAGTTTGGCGCCTATTCGGCTGCAATCCGGAAAAATCGCGAAGGACTGGAAGCATGCATCCCCTCCTTGTTAGAGCTTGGCATAGGTGGCACTGCAGTAGGAACCGGCCTGAACGCTGAACCCGCCTATATCAAGTCAATGGTCGAGGAACTATCAGTTGCCACCGGATTTCCGCTTGTTTCAAGCACTGACCTTTTCGAGGCGATGCAGAATATGGATCCTTTCCTTGCTCTTTCAGCGGCACTTAGACGCACTGCGGTCAACCTTGGGCGGATCTCCAACGATCTGCGTCTGCTGGCTTCAGGCCCAAGAACCGGTTTCGATGAAATACGCCTTCCGCCTATCCAGCCAGGTTCTTCGATCATGCCTGGTAAAATAAATCCATCGATGGCAGAGATGACTAACATGGTATGCTTTCAAGTGATGGGTTGCGATCAGGCAATCATGCTGGCGAGCCAGGCGGGGCAGTTGGAACTTAATGTTATGATGCCGCTGATCTCCTGGAATTTGACGTTTTCCATGGAAATCCTCAAGAATTGCGTGCAGAAATTCACCGAATCCTGTATAAGCGGAATAGTAGTTAATGAATCCCGTTGTCGTCGTTATCTGGAAGATTCACTTGGTCTGGTAACGGTACTCGCACCGTATATCGGCTATAATGCTTCAGCTGCAATTGCCAAAGAATCTGTTGCCAGTGGCAGGAGTATTAGGGAAATTGTACTGGAACAGAAGTTAATGGCCGAAGAGGAGTTGGACGAGATCATGCGTCCGGAACACCTCACATCTCCAGGCTTGCCAAAAGAATAAGTATTTGCCTGGCAACAATATATATACTAAGGAGGATGAACAAATGAAAGAAGAAGTGCTTAGAGTGCTTGAGCAGATACGTCCTAATCTTCAAGCCGACGGAGGCGATGTCGAGTTAGTAGAAGTTACTGAAGACGGCATTGTTAAAGTTAAGTTGAAAGGGGCTTGCGGCTGTTGCCCCATGTCCACCATGACACTCAAGATGGGTATCGAGCGTGCCATGAAAGAACAAATCCCAGGCGTAAAGGAAGTTGTCGGGGTCTGATTTATAGCCCCAGAATATTCCTGCCTGACATTTTATGATTTTTGTGCTATTAAACTTCCACCAAAAACAAGATATCAAGGAGAGATTATGACAAAAGCAGAATTTGTGGCAGCAGTAGCAGCAGAACTTGAAGTGCCTAAAACAGTTGCTGCTGAAACAGTAGAAGCCTTTTTAAAGGTAACAACGGATTTGCTAAAAGCAGGCGACAAAGTTACATTTCCCGGTTTTGGTACTTTTGAAGTAGCACAGCGGGCTGCACGTAAAGGGCGCAACCCGCAGACCGGAGCAGAGATCAACATTGCAGCCTCAAAGAGTGGCAAGTTCTCGGCAGGCAAGGGTCTAAAAAATCTGTAGCAACATTATACGAATTGAAAACATTTTTTGGCCGGGGGTGTATGGATATGCCCCCGTTTTTTTGTTTGGACTGATGGCAGTAATGGATTACTCTTCGAGGGTGGATTACAAACAATGATGATGGACAAGATAGAAGAACTGGAACGACGATATCAGGAATTGGAAGCACTGCTTTCTGATCCGACAGTGATTTCCAACCAGCCTGAGTTTCGTAAACTCTCCCGTGAGCATTCCGATCTAAGCGAACTTGTGTCCGTTTACCGGCGTTACAGAAAAATTTTGGGAGAAATATCGGATAATCGCGAACTGTTGTCTGATCCTGACATGAAAGAAATGGCAGAAGATGAGTTAAAAAGCCTGGAAACAGAGAAAGAGCAGCTTGATGCAGGCATTCAGTTGCTGCTGCTACCTAAAGATCCGAACGACAACAAAAGTGTTATTCTTGAAATCCGTGCTGGAACGGGAGGCGACGAGTCGGCTCTTTTCGCTGGAGATCTATTCCGCATGTATAGCCGATACGCAGATACAAACCGCTGGAAAGTTGAGATTATTTCGGCTTCTGAATCTGAGCGGGGAGGCTACAAGGAGATCATCGCATCTGTTGAAGGTGAAGGGGTCTTTGCCAAACTCAAGTATGAATCAGGAACGCATCGCGTTCAGCGGGTACCTGAAACTGAAGCTCAGGGGCGGATTCATACAAGTGCCTGTACTGTGGCAATAATGCCGGAAGCGGAAGATGTAGATATTGACATCCGCCCTGACGATCTGAAAATAGATGTTTATCGTTCTTCCGGTGCTGGCGGTCAGCATGTCAACACCACTGACTCGGCCGTACGTATTACCCATCTCCCCACCGGCACCGTTGTTGCGTGCCAGGAAGAGCGGAGTCAGATAAAGAACCGCGCCAAAGCAATGAAGGTACTTAAAACACGTATTCTTGACACCATACAGCAGGCACAGGATTCAAAGCTGGCCGCCGACCGCAAACAGCAGGTTGGTTCTGGCGACCGAAGCGAGCGTATCCGCACTTACAATTTTCCTCAGGGGCGCATGACCGACCATCGTATCGGTCTTACTTTATATCGACTTGATTCAATTATGACCGGAGATATTGCTGAAATTACAGACGCTCTGCGAACGTTTTATCAGATGGAAGCCCTTAAAGCCCAGAGTGAAGGGAACTGATTTACCGTTTCTTTGGACAGCGACTAAAAAAATCATGTCACAATTTCTCAATAACTACAAACAACTGACTGACAGGGTTGATACCCTCTGCGCGGATATTGTATCTGCACTCGGAGAACAGATAACCTGCTCTGCAGGCTGCAGTTCATGTTGCACTTCAATTACGGTTTTTCCTGTTGAAGCATCAGCAATGCGGGAAGCTCTAGTAAAACTTCCCACACAAAAAGCGGATGAAATTCGTTGCCATGTTTCGGAACATGCTGATGGAGAACGCTGTCCACTCCTTAATCAAGACCATTGCATGTTATATGATGCCCGTCCAATTATATGTAGAACCCATGGTTTGCCTATTGTCTACACTTTGGACGGACTACACAAAAGCGACTGCTGCCCCCTTAACTTGACAGAAACAGAATCCCTCTCCGGTTCTCATGTTGTTGATATTGACAAACTCAATACATTGCTTGCAGCAATAAACTCGATTTATCTGTCACAGACCGAATCGAACGAAACTGACGAGCGCATTTCAATAGCGGCAGCACTGTCAAGCAATCTACGCTAAAGGTGTCGATTACTTCAGGCTGCTTATGTAACTGCGGACGCCATCCAGGATTCCCTCGGCAGCGTTATCCTGATAGACTGGGTCCTTGAGGCGGGATTCTTCTGCTGAATTTGAAAGAAAAGCCGTTTCGACCAGGATGCTCGGCATAGATGCACCTACCAGGACATAAAACGGGCCCTGCTTTACTCCAAGATTTTTTACATCACTGTGCCTTGCACGGATTTTTTTATGCAGTGATTTCTGCACCTCATCAGCCAGATGAGCTGAATCATTCAACTTATAATTCGCCATCAGATCGAATAAAATTGCCTGCAGCACACTGACCTTCTCCAGCGAAGTGCCATTCTCTTTGGCTGCTAATTGTGCAACCTTGTCTGTCTTGGCCAGATTGAGATAATAGGTCTCAATTCCAGCGGCCGATCGATTCGGCGCAGCATTGGCGTGTACCGACAGAAAGAGATCGGCTCCCACTTTGTTTGCAATAGCGGTGCGCTCTTCGAGCGGAATGAAAACATCTGTTGAACGGGTCATTACAACGTCCAAGCCGAGTTCCTCTTTGAATAACTCTTTCAACTTCAGCCCGATTGACAGCACAACATCCTTTTCCTGCACGCCACTTGGGCCGACCGCGCCAGGATCATGCCCACCATGCCCAGGATCAACCACGATACGCCTTATTTTTGAAATTGCCGGTTTCTTTATCGGTCTGTTCTTTTTCTCAACAACAATCGGCTCTTCAGATACCGTTCCCGAAATTTTTTCAGGCATGGTACTCAGTAGCGGATCTAATCTGGAGATTTCAGTCTGACGTTCGCCCCTGACATCAATGACCAGTCTCGCAGGATCTGACAACGGGAAAATTTTATAGTCCTTTATATTTTCAGTATCAAGTACCACTCTCACAACTTCGGCTCTATACTGTCCAACCCGGACGCCTTTCAGTAATCCGTCTCCAATTGTGATATCCTTAACGCTCTTTCCAATGCGGGTCCGCTTCAGATCAATATAGACGCGCCCGGGTTTTCCAGGAGCTCCTTTACCAAGCTCATGGGTCTCCCATGTAACGTCCCTGTCCAGTTCCAGCGAAACCCTTGTGTAATCAGGGTTAGACCAGTGTCTCATATCATTTAGAATTGCGGGAGGGCGAATCGTTACGGATGTATGCGAACTGAAAGAAGGTTCTTTCTTCTTAGCGGCGAGAACCGGCAATGGCAGAGACATAATAGAAATAATGAATAAGCTCAGTATGTAATAATAACGATTCATTTTGGGTGGCTTTTTTGTCCATTTGAAGAATTGCAATGCTGTACATTCTTGTACCAGAAAATCCGGTATGTTTCAACTTATTGAAAAATCACTGTCAGATCATACTGCACTTGATTCAGGACTGCAGCTAGCCAAAGTTAATTATGTGATCGCTCCATCTCCACTTTTGGTGAAAAATCATGGAGAAACAATCACCCTTCCTATTTTGCTGGCACTATGTACTCATAAGAGTACTATTTGCACTCGACAAGAAGCAACTATAATTTCCCACGATTAGACCGGGTGGTAAAATAACGACATAAGTATCTGAGAAAGCAGGTTGCCATTTATTGTTTAAGTGATAGAATTTCCAAGTGGCACACTACCTGCTAAAGATCTCACTCCGCACGAATTGCGAACACCTAAATCAACTAAAAGTAACAAAAGGTTACCCAATGAAAAAGAACCAACCACCGGCAAAACAGGGCCTATACGATCCTCAATTTGAGCATGACGCTTGTGGCGTCGGCTTCATTGTCAATATGAAGGGTAAAAAATCCCACGATATTGTCAGTCAGGCGCTTGAAATACTGGTAAACCTTGATCATCGCGGCGCTACCGGAAGCGAACCTAATACCGGAGACGGTGCCGGTATCCTTATGCAGATGCCGGACTGTTTTTTGCGATCTGTCTGCGCTCCACTTGGTATTGAATTGCCAGACCCATTTAACTATGGTGTCGGCATGGTTTTCACTTCACCAAAAGCGGTGGAGCGCAACGCTGCAAGGCATATTCTGGAAAAAATTCTGGTTGACGAAGGCGTTGAGCTTCTTGGCTGGCGCAACGTTCCGACAGACAACTCTTCTCTCGGCAATACTGCCTGGGAAGGTGAGCCAATGGTTAGGCAGTTGTTCCTCAAACGTCCGCAGGAATGCGCTGATGAGCAGGCATTTAACCGCAAGCTGTATATTATCAATCAGCGGGCAACCAACGAAATACGCCGTGCCGGAGTTGACGAGCATTGGTATGTCTGCAGTCTCTCAACCAGAACCATAATATACAAAGGTATGCTGATGCCGGTACAGGTTGACCAGTATTACCCGGAACTTTGTGATCCGTTGATGGAAAGTGCCATTGCTCTTGTGCACTCACGCTTCTCAACCAATACCTTCCCTAGCTGGGATCGCGCCCATCCTTACCGATATCTGGCACACAACGGCGAAATCAACACACTGCGCGGCAATGTAAACTGGATGAACGCCCGCCAGAACCATATAACCAGCGAACTGTTCGGTGATGATATCAAGAAAATTTTACCTATCATAAATACCAGTGGTTCTGATTCCGGCATGTTTGATAACTGCCTGGAACTGCTGGTTATGAGTGGTCGTTCCCTGCCGCATGCCATAATGATGATGGTGCCTGAACCTTGGGAAAACCACACTGAAATGAGCGAAGAGAAGCGAGCTTTTTATGAATATCACTCTTGTCTGATAGCTCCATGGGATGGCCCGGCTGCTATTGCATTTACCGATGGACGTAGTATCGGAGCGGTTCTTGACCGTAACGGGCTGCGACCTTCGCGTTACTACATAACCAGTGACGATCTCGTCATAATGGCGTCTGAAGCCGGGGTACTCAAAATCGAACCTGAGCGGATCATCCGCAAGGGGAGGCTTCAGCCCGGTCAGATGTTTCTTGTTGACACGGAGCAGGGGCGAATTGTACCGGATGAAGAGATCAAGAATGAATTGGCTGCACTAAACCCTTACGGCACCTGGCTTAAAGAAAACTACGTCCTTCTGGAGGATTTGCCATACACATCAGATATGCATCTACCTGACCGCAGCAGTCTTACTCAGCGCCAGCAGGCGTTCGGCTATACTTACGAGGATCAGCGTGTGGTTCTTGGACCGATGGCGCTTGATGGAATGCAGCCGCTTGGCTCAATGGGAACTGATACTCCGCTTGCTGTACTCTCCACCCAGAATCAGTTGTTGTATAATTATTTCAAGCAGCTGTTTGCTCAGGTTACCAACCCTCCGATTGATCCTATTCGTGAAGAGATTGTCACATCAACCATTACTTTGCTCGGTTCAGAAGGAAATCTTCTTGAACCTACATCAAGGAACGCACGTAGAATTCAACTTCAGAGTCCGTTGCTTTGCAATCAGGAATTGGAAAAACTTCGCCAGATCGACCGTGAAGGTTTCAAATCGGCAACACTGTCACTCCTCTTTCCGGTCAGTCGTGGCGCTGCCGGCATGGAGAGAGGGCTGGAGGCGCTTTTTGCCGCGGCTGATGTTGCGGTGGAGGCGGGTTGCAACATTCTGATTCTTTCCGACCGCGGGGTAGATAAAAACAACGCCGCTGTCCCAGCTTTACTGGCGCTCTCCGGCTTGCATCACCATTTGGTTAACAGCGGAACCCGTACACTTGTATCCCTGGTACTTGAATCTGGCGAACCGCGTGAAGTCCACCATTTTGCTGTGCTGCTTGGCTACGGTGTAAATGCGATCAACCCTTACCTTGCCTATGAAACTTTGGACGACATGATCCTTCAAGGGATGCTCCCAGGCCTTGATCATAAAAAAGCGGTGAAAAATTTTACTAAGGCGGCCATCAAGGGCGTTGTTAAAACAATGGCCAAGATGGGTATTTCAACGGTTCAAAGTTATCGAGGAGCACAGGTTTTCGAGGCTGTAGGCCTACATAGTTCCGTAGTTGATCGCTATTTTACATGGACACCTTCACGAATTGGTGGAACGGATATTGACGGCATCGCAAGAGAATTGATGGAGCGTCACGCAAAAGCCTATCCAAGCCGTATTGCGCCAGATGTGACACTAACTCCCGGCGGCGTTTATCAGTGGCGTAAGGATGGCGAGGAGCATCAGTACAATCCGTTGACTATTACTTCTCTCCAGAAGGCAACCCGCACTGGTGATTATAAGGAATTCAAGGTTTTCTCCTCGCTTATAGACGACCAGAGTGAGCGTCACTATACCCTGCGTGGCATGCTTGAATTCAAGAGCAATATACCTTCAGTGCCGCTCGATGAGGTTGAGCCGGTGGAAGCGTTGATGAAACGCTTTAAAACCGGTGCGATGTCTTATGGCTCTATCAGCAAGGAGGCACATGAAGCTTTGGCAATCGCCATGAACCGCATCGGAGGTAGATCCAATACCGGCGAAGGGGGCGAGGACCCAGAACGCTTTACATGGACAAACGAGCTTGGCGATTCAAAGAACAGCAACATCAAGCAGGTTGCCTCAGGACGTTTCGGTGTCACCAGTGATTATCTGACCAATGCCGGAGAGTTGCAGATCAAAATGGCACAAGGGGCTAAACCGGGCGAAGGTGGTGAACTGCCCGGACACAAGGTTTACCCATGGATTGCCAAGACCCGTCACACAACACCAGGTGTTGGCCTTGTATCACCACCGCCACACCATGACATTTACTCCATAGAGGATTTGGCGGAACTGATTCACGACCTGAAAAACGCCAATCGCCGTGCCCGTGTCAGCGTCAAGCTGGTTTCGGAGGTCGGCGTGGGTACCATTGCAGCCGGGGTTGCCAAAGCTCATGCAGACGTTGTTCTTATAAGTGGTTATGACGGTGGTACCGGCGCTTCACCAATTTCCAGTATCAAGCATGCAGGCCTTCCTTGGGAACTCGGTCTTGCCGAGACTCACCAGACGCTGCTTTTGAATAATCTACGAAGCCGCATCATTATCGAAGCTGACGGTCAGCTTAAGACCGGCCGTGATGTTGCTATTGCCGCTCTTCTGGGCGCCGAGGAATTTGGTTTTGCCACGGCACCTCTGGTAACGCTGGGGTGTGTCATGATGCGTGTTTGCCACAGCAATACCTGCCCAACAGGCGTAGCGACTCAGGATCCTGAACTTCGTAAGAATTTCAGCGGCAAACCGGAGTATGTAGTAAACTTCATGCGCTTTGTCGCCGAAGAACTGCGTGAAATCATGGCTCAGCTCGGCTTCCGTACCTTAAATGAGATGGTAGGACGTTGTGATGTGCTTGAGCCATCTAAAGCTGTTGATCACTGGAAGGCGCAGGGCCTTGATTTTTCAAAAATACTCTACCAGCCCAAAGTCGGCCTGAATGTCGGTAAATACTGTACTGAGAAACAGGATCACGGACTAGAAAAAACCATCGACATGACTAGGCTGCTTGATATCTGCGAGCCGGCTATTGAAAGAGGTGAGGCGGTTACTGCTGAACTGCCGATTACGAATGTTGACCGGGTTACCGGAACCATTCTAGGCAATGAAATTACCCGTCATTATGGCGCAAAGGGCTTGCCTGACAACACTGTATGTCTGACTTTTAACGGTTCTGCCGGACAGAGTTTCGGTGCGTTTATTCCGCGCGGCATAACAATGAAACTGTCTGGAGATGCAAATGACTATCTTGGCAAAGGGTTAAGCGGCGGCATGATTATTCTTTATCCGCCTGCCGGATCCAAATTCAAGGCTGAAGAAAACATCATTGCCGGGAATGTTGCATTATATGGTGCTACCAGCGGCACGGCCTACATTCGTGGCATGGCCGGGGAACGCTTCTGTGTCCGCAACTCAGGCGTTACAGCGGTTGTTGAAGGGGTCGGTGACCACGGTTGCGAATATATGACCGGTGGCACTGTTGCTATTCTTGGCAAAACCGGACGTAATTTTGCTGCAGGGATGAGTGGTGGTATCGCATATGTCCTGGATGAGGACGGCACTTTCTCTTCCCGCTGCAACACTGAGATGGCCGAACTCGAACAGCTAGATGATTCTGACGCTGAAACGCTTAAGTCAATGCTTGAAAATCACGCCGAGTATACCGGCAGCTCACGTGCGACAATGCTGCTTATCAACTGGCAGAATGTACGCAAGCAGTTTATCAAGGTGATGCCGATGGATTACAAGCGGGTACTGCAGGCTCTTGAACGGGCTAAAGCTGCAGGCTTGAGCGGTGATGACGCGTTAGCCGCCGCGTTTGAGGAAAACTCGCACATCGCCGGGCATTGATGGATGTTTGGCAGATGAGATTAGGCGTATGCTATTCGTCTCCACATTTTTTTATAAATATCAGACAGGAATATAATCATGGGAAAAACAACCGGCTTCATGGAATATAAACGCGAAGTGCCATCAGACAGGGCACCTTTGGAAAGAATCAACGACTGGAACGAATTTCACCTGCATATGCCGGATGAAGATCTTCGTACACAGGGAGCCCGCTGCATGGATTGCGGTGTGCCGTTTTGCCACAGCGGTGTTCTGATCAGCGGCATGGCGAGTGGCTGTCCGATCAACAACCTTATTCCAGAATGGAACGATCTGATTTACCGTAACCATTGGCATCAGGCGTTGGACCGGCTGCAGAAAACCAATAACTTTCCGGAGTTCACCGGCCGTGTCTGCCCTGCCCCCTGCGAAGGTTCCTGTACTTTATCAAGTATCGATCCGGCTGTAACGATCAAGAATATCGAAGTAAGCATTGTAGAGCGTGGTTTTGATGAAGGTTGGATAGTTCCTGCTCTCCCTGAAGTCCGTACCGGAAAAAAAGTAGCAGTTGTCGGTTCCGGACCTGCAGGACTTTCCGCTGCTGCACAGCTTAACAAAGCAGGGCATTCTGTTACAGTTTTTGAACGTGCAGATCTCCCGGGCGGCCTGCTCATGTACGGCATTCCCAATATGAAGCTGGACAAGCGCCAGGTCGTTCTGCGTAGAATCAAAATTATGGAGGAAGAGGGTATTGCTTTTGTTTGCAACACTGAAATAGGCGGCAAGGAATATCCTGTAAAAAAACTGAGAAGTGAGTTTGACGCTGTTGTTGTGACTACTGGAGCAACACAGCCCCGTGATCTGCCGATTGATGGTCGCAATGTGAAGGGGATTCATTTTGCCATGGAATTCCTTACCACTAATACCAGGGCGGTTCTGAACGGCGGTGAGGATTTTATCTCTGCAAAGGGGAAGGATGTAATTATAATCGGCGGGGGAGACACCGGTACCGACTGTGTCGGGACTTCAATTCGTCATGGCTGCAATAGTGTAACGCAGCTGGAAATTATGCCAAAATCTCCTGAAGAGCGGGCGTCAGATAATCCATGGCCGGAATGGCCTAAAATCCACAAAGTTGACTATGGCCAGGAAGAGGCTGCTGCAAAATTCGGTGCGGATCCAAGGGTTTATCTGACAACGGCGACCAGGTTTGAAAGTGATGAGAACGGTGCTGTGAAGGCTGTACATACTGTTGAGGTCACTTGGGAAAAGAATGATAAGGGGCAATATGTTCCACAACCGGTGCCTGGCTCGGAGCAGGTGCGTCCGGCACAGCTTGTTCTGCTTGCAATGGGCTTTCTTGGGCCTGAGAAGCTTCTGGTCGAATCTTTTGGACTTGAGTTGGATCAACGCAGCAATATCAAGGCTGATTTCGAAAAATACAGCACCAATATTCCTGGTATTTTTGCTGCGGGAGACTGCCGTCGCGGTCAAAGCCTTGTTGTATGGGCATTTAACGAAGGGCGTGGAGCAGCTCGTGAGTGTGATCGTTATCTGATGGGTGCTACAGAGCTGCCATAGTTGTTTGGCTGGTTAAATAGTAGGCATAATATATTTTATAACAGACAATATTATGAGGCAGTGAGGCCCACCCAAAGATTTTGGGTGGGTTTTTTAGTTCTGAGTACAAATAGTTGCGGTGTTTGCTCAAATAAATAGCAACCGTGCCTTAATTTTTATCACGCTAAATATTTTTTGTGAAAGTATAATAGCTTGCATCTTGTCATCAATTTGGGTTAAGAGACGGCTCGCAATTTCAAATTGATTATATAAAAATCGCCATATCTGTTTTGACAAAGTGAAATGTAGAGATAAGATTAGATATGTCTCTGCACAAATAACCTCTCAGGAGAGGGATTCATGTTGATAGTTGTCTGCATAAAACAGGTTCCGGACACAACCCAGGTTCAGATTGATCCAGTCACAAACACGCTGATTCGGGATGGCATACCTTTTATTGTAAATCCTTATGACACTCATGCCCTTGAAGAAGCACTGCGTCTCAAAGACCGCTTTGGCTGTAAAGTAGCTGCTATTTCTATGGGGCCGCCTAACACAGAGGGTACGCTGAAAAAAGCTCTGGCACTCGGGGTGGATTACGCGATACTCCTTTCAGACCGGGTTTTCGGCGGGGCCGATACTCTTGCAACCAGCAATGTACTTGCTGCAGCAATCAGAAAACTAAATTCAGAAGTAGATAAAGTTTGTTTGGTATTATGTGGAAAACAGACGATAGATGGTGACACTGCGCAGGTCGGTCCAGGCATCGCAAGCCGCCTCGACTACCGTCAACTGACATTGGTAGATAAGATTGTCAATCTGGATTTCCCTGCTAACAAAATTCGCGTCAGCCGGAAACTCGAAGGACGCCATGAGATTGTTGAAGCACCACTGCCGGCCATGCTGACCGTGGTCAGGGAACTTAACCGCCCGCGTTATCCTAAAGTAAATATGCGACTCATTGCCGCAGAAGCTGTTGTTGAAGTATGGGACAACAAAACGTTGAAGTTGGACGAGCAGAAAATAGGTCTGAAAGGCTCCCCCACCTGGGTTTCAAAAATTTTCTCTCCGGAACGCGACAAAGGGGAAATTCTGGGTGACGGCTATGCTGATCCGGCCGGAACGGCTAAACTGCTGATAGACAAACTGATCGCGAAGGATATGTTGCCGTTATGAGCGAACTAAAACCGAAAATAAAAAAACCGCGTGGAGTTGCCCGACTTATTGGCGGCAAGTGCATCGCCTGCGGTGCCCGATGCCAGAGTTCTTGTCCGGTAAACTGTATTGAGATGACGGATTCCGGTGAGCCGATCATAGAAGAGGCAAAATGTATCGGCTGCCAGAAATGCGTAAAAATATGTCCGGCAGTAGCCGTGGAGATGTTTTTCACTGCCGAAGAGATGCAGATTCTAGCTGAATTGGCCGTTTCATCACAGCCAGCCGAAGAAGAGATTGACCCTGAAGCCGCTGCTCTTGCCATAAAACTGTCAGCATACAGAGGCGTATGGGTGTTTGTTGAGCAGACCGAGGGGGAACCTGCCAAGGTATCCTGGGAACTGCTAGGGGTGGGCGCCAATCTTGCTGAAAAGCTTGGTGTAGAGCTCTGTGCTCTGATTGTCGGTGAAAACGTCGAACATCTTTGCCATGAAGCTTTTGCTCACGGCGCGACCAAAGCTTATCTGCTTGATGCGCCTGTCTACAAACACTACCGTACCGAACCATACGTTGAAGGGTGCTGTCATTTGATTGAGAAGTACAAGCCGGAAGTTATACTAATGGGAGCAACCGGTATGGGGCGTGATCTGGCAGGCGCCATAGCGACCCGTGTTGCAACCGGACTAACCGCTGACTGTACCGGACTGGCCATAGACGACAAGCGCAATCTGATGCAGACAAGACCTGCATTCGGCGGCAACATTATGGCGACAATCATGTGTGATAAATATCGCCCGCAGATGTCAACTGTCCGGCCCAATGTCATGCCGATGCCGGAGCGAAAAAATGGAGCGGAAGGGATAATCATCCGTGATCCTTTTACGGTTTCTGAGGAGAGTGTACTCACCAAAGTGATCGAAATCATCCGTGATTCACACAGCAAAGGCGCAGTAGACATCACAGGTGCAGAATTCATAATCTCCGGTGGGCGCGGCATGATGGGTCCGGAGAACTTTGCAATTTTGCAGGAACTGGCTGACGAACTGGGTGGTGTTGTTGGAGCCTCACGAAGCGCAGTTGACGCCGGTTGGATGCCGGGTGATCGCCAGGTCGGTCAGACAGGTAAAACGGTGCGCCCGAAAATTTATATTGCCTGCGGTATTTCAGGTGCCATACAACATCTCGTCGGTATGCAGGACTCCGACATGGTTATTGCCATCAATCGTGACAGCAGCGCGCCAATATTTGAGGTTGCGACATACGGAATTGTCGGCGATCTGTTTCAGGTCGTTCCGGCCATTACTAGGAAAATTCGTGAAATGAAACAAAAAAATTGAGGTAAGCATGACACCCAACTCAGCCATATTTACACCGCTTCTGCTGATTTCTCTCGCAGTTTTCATCTGGGGTTGCTGGAAGCGTTTCAGCCTGATCTCGCGCGGCCGTTATGAAAATCGTTTCGATAATATTGGAACACGTTTCGGCGAAATGCTGCTCTACGCCTTTGGCCAGAAGAGAGTTGTTTCCAAGCCATTTGGAATCAATCATTTTGTCATTTTTTGGTCATTTATTATCCTTCTTATCGCCAATACCGAATTTCTGCTCCATGGCATATTCCCGGCGATCAGCCTTATGAAACTCCCGGACGGAATTCTTCTCCCTTTGCTGCTGATGCTGGATTTAGTCTCCCTGCTTGCCCTGTCGGCCGTCATAATAGCCGCCATTCGCAGGCTTGTTTCACCCCCTTATCCTGAAGCAAGAACTCTGGAGGCATTTTTTATCCTCTCCCTTATCGGGATTTTGATGCTGGCATATTTTGGTATAAACGCTGCAAAAATTACTAGGATGCAGGATGGTGCGCATGCCCTGGCTCATACCTGGATGCCAGTTTCCAGCGTGATCTCCGGGATTATTCCCCCATCTATTGCCGCTTCCATCTATGCTTTCAGTTGGTGGGCACACGCTTTTGCCCTTTTTGCTTTCATGTGTTATCTGCCTAACAGCAAGCACATGCATATCTTGACCGCAATCCCAAATTGTTTTTTTCACCGTCTTGAAAAACCGAATACCCAGCCTAGAGAAGAATTTATCGCCGGCAACACCTTCGGTGTCGACCGGGTAGACAATTACAGCTGGAAAGACCTGCTGGACTCTTTCTCCTGCACGGAATGCGGTCGTTGTCAAAATGTTTGTCCAGCCAGCATTACCGGAAAACCGCTCAACCCACGCGGCGTAATCCATGACATCAAAGTTAATCTGCTGAAAAACGGTGACTCTCTGAAAAATGGTGGAACACCTAAAGTCCCGCTGATCGGAGAAAACGGTGAGGGGAGTGTTTCCGAGGAATCCATCTGGTCATGCACCACCTGCGGTGCCTGTATGGAAGCCTGCCCTGTTTTCATAGAGCAGATGCCAAAGATAATCCAGCTTCGGCGGCATCTTGTAGAAAACGAAGCTAAATTCCCTGAGGAGCTCCTTAACCTGTTTGAAAACATGGAGGGGCGTAGCAACCCGTGGGGGATTGCACCTACAGAACGTATTAAATGGTGTAGCCAGTTGGATATAAAGCCTTTCAACAAGCATACAACGGAATATCTGTTCTACGTAGGCTGCGCTGGTTCGTTTGACTCACGCAACAAGCATGTCAGCGTGGCAATGGCTCAATTGCTTGATAAAGCAGGAGTCTCCTGGGGGATATTAGGGAAAGATGAAAAATGCTGCGGTGACAGCGTACGCAGACTTGGCAATGAGTATGTTTTTGACAAGATGGCCAAAGAGAATGTAGCTATGTTTATTGAGCGGGGAATAAAGAAGGTGATCACTCAATGCCCTCACTGTTTTACGACTCTGAAAAATGATTATAGGCAATATGGCCTGGAGTTGGAAGTAATTCATCACAGTGAACTTCTGCGAAACCTGGTTCAAGATGGCAGGCTTCCTCTTAGTAAGCGGACAGAGGAAATGGGCGCTACTATTTTTCATGATTCCTGCTATCTGGGACGACATAACGATGTTTACGATGCCCCTAGGGAAATTGTTGAGGCAGCTATCGGTAAAGCTCCCTCCGAATTTGAGCGCAACCGCAGTAACGCCTTCTGCTGTGGCGGCGGAGGTGGCAGGATGTGGATGGAAGAACATACTGGTGAACGTATAAACCTTGCGCGAGTCAATGAAGCACTGGAACAGAAACCTGATACAATATGCGTAGCCTGTCCCTACTGCATGACCATGTTTGAAGATGGGCTAAAGGACGTTAATGCCGATGCTGTTAAGGTTAGAGATGTAGCTGAAATAATTGCAGAAGTTGCCCTCCGCTAACTATATCCACTTCAGTAAAACAATGAAACCGGATATTCCGAAAATACTATCCGGTTTCATTGTCGCTAAAACCCTTTCGTTTTTTGTCTAAAGAAATCTCCTTCAATCCACTTCCTTCTTTCCATTCATCTCAAGATGTAAAATAATTTTGAATATGAGTCCACATAAGTGTTTTTTTTTGAGCATCGGTATGCTATTTAACCGATACTAAATTTTATTACCACAATTGGGAGGCATCATGAGTAACCAAGGTAAAAATGAGCAACTGACTAAGTGGGTAGAAGAAGTCGCGGCATTATGTGGGCCTGAGAAGATACATTGGTGCAGCGGTTCGCAGGAAGAGTATGATGCACTCTGTAAGCAATTAGTTGATAGTGGCACCTTTAAAAAACTGAACCAGGAAAAACGACCAAACAGCTATCTGGCATGGTCCGATCCTGGCGATGTAGCACGAGTTGAAGATCGCACTTATATCTGCAGTATTTCCAAGCAGGATGCAGGCCCAACCAACAACTGGATGGCTCCCAAAGAGATGAAGGAGGCACTGAACAAGCTATTCAAAGGGTGCATGAAGGGTCGCACCATGTATGTTATTCCTTTTAGCATGGGGCCGCTCGGCTCACCGATAGCCAAAATTGGAGTAGAAATTTCGGACTCTCCTTATGTGGCTGTCAATATGCGTATTATGACCCGTATGGGCACTGCAGTCCTTGATGTTCTTGGTTCTGACGGAGAATTCGTTCCATGTCTGCATTCGGTTGGAGCCCCTCTTGAGCCTGGTCAGAAAGATGTGCCGTGGCCATGCAACAAGGAAAAATATATTGTACACTTCCCTGAAGAGCGCTCAATCTGGTCTTACGGAAGTGGTTACGGCGGCAATGCCCTGCTTGGAAAAAAATGTCTGGCTCTTCGCATAGCCTCAAAGATTGCAAAGGACGAGGGGTGGTTGGCTGAACACATGCTGATTCTAGGAATTGAATCTCCCGAAGGCGACAAAACATATATTGGCGCTGCCTTCCCGAGCGCCTGCGGCAAAACTAACCTGGCAATGCTGGTACCACCAGAGACATTCAACAAAACAGGTTGGAAAGTGTCAACTGTTGGTGATGATATTGCCTGGATTAAGCCTGGGCCGGACGGGCGCCTCTACGCTATCAATCCGGAGTACGGTTTTTTCGGCGTTGCCCCTGGAACTTCAGAAAAAACAAACCCTAATGCCATGGCTTCATGTGCAGCCAACTCAATCTTTACAAATGTTGCTTTGACGCCAGATGGCGATGTCTGGTGGGAAGGAATGACAGATGTAAAACCAGCTCATCTTACCGACTGGCAAGGCAACAAGTGGACTCCAGACTGTGGCAGAAATGCTGCACACCCGAATTCGCGTTTTACTTCGCCTGCTGGTCAGTGCCCCTCGATTGATCCTGAATGGGAGAACCCGAAAGGCGTTCCGATGGCGGCATTTGTCTTTGGTGGAAGACGCAACAACGTTATCCCGCTGGTCTACCAGTCCTTCAACTGGAGCTTTGGTGTTTACATGGCAGCCACTATGGGTTCTGAAACTACCGCTGCCGCTGTTGGTGCCACCGGTGCTGTACGTCGTGACCCATTCGCAATGCTGCCGTTCTGCGGCTACCACGTTGCCGATTATTTTGCTCACTGGCTACAAGTTGGTCGCACCACTCCTATCCCGCCACGCATTTTCAGCGTAAACTGGTTCCGCAAAGATGCCAACGGCAATTTCCTCTGGCCCGGATACGGCGAGAACATGCGCATACTGAAATGGATTGTTGAGCGTGTTAATGGTAACGCCGCTGCGGTTGAAAGTCCTTTGGGGTGGATGCCTCGATATGAGGATCTCGACTGGACAGGCCTTGATGATGTCAGTCGTGACCAGTTTTATGAACTAATGTCTGTAGACCGAGATGTCTGGAAAGAAGAAATAGTTTCGCACGAGGAGCTGTTCGTCAAGATGTACGATCGTTTGCCAAAAGAGTTTCTGCATATCCGGCAGTTGATATTGTCAGGTCTGTGGCGTTCACCGGAACATTGGGAACAGTTCCACCCTGCAACGGATCAGAACAGTTAATAACTATTATTGCAAAAGGGCACCGCATCAACGGTGCCCTTTTTAATCATCAACTTCAATTTCCCGAACTCTCAACTCCTCTCCCGCCACGATTGTTATCCGATGTCCGCCACATCTTTTACATGAACCAAACAGCTCCGAAAGCAATGTCTCCCCTCCGCATTCTTGGCAATGTCCCAAGCCTGGGGTTCGAATAATATTAAGAATCGCTCCCTCAAGCGAAGTGTCTCTACTACATGCCTCAAAACAAAATTCTATGGAATCGGGTTCAACGCTACTCAGTTGGCCGATTTCTACTTCAAGTGAGAGGACTCTCTTCCCTGAGGCATGCTCAAGACAGAGCTCTATAATTCCTTGAGTAATTGACATTTCATGCATGCTTCCCCCTATTCAAAATAAAAAAAGCCTGTGAGGTTAACCCCACAGGCTTTTTGCGTTCCCCTGAGGGAGATAGCACAAATTAGTGTTTAGCTTTTGGTGCTTCTGCAGGCTTAGCAGCATCTGCAGGCTTAGCAGCATCTGCAGGCTTAGCAGCATCTGCAGGGGCGACAGCAGGAGCTTTTGCTGACATAGGAGCCTGAACAGGCTTTGGTGCCTCAACAGCAGGAGCAGGAGCAGGAGCTTCTTCTTTCTTCTTGCAGCCAGCTGCGAATACAGTAGCTAATGCCAGTACCAGTGTCAGGGAG
>CAJBRY010000656.1 GCA_903958085.1 uncultured Geobacteraceae bacterium | reverse complement strand
GTCTGGACGGCGACCCACAAGCAGGTTTTATTATTAATGACTTCCGGTTGAACCAAAACCACCGGTTCCCCGATCGCTTTCCTGGCTGAATTCAGATACAACGCACAAATCTGCCTGCAACACCGGCACGAACATCATCTGACAAATCCTTTCCCCCGGTTCGACTGTGTAAGGAACCGCACCTCTATTCAGAATACCAATTCCAATCTCACCCTGATAGTCAGAATCTATAACTCCTACCGTATTTGCCAATACTATGCCGTGCTTGATGCCGAGACCAGAGCGTGGGACTAGAAGCGCAACCAGTTCGGGATCGTGGATAGATATGGCGATGCCGCTAGGAATCAGTGTGGTTTCTCCTGGCTGAACAGTTTTTGGAGCATCCAGGCAGGCCCTCAGATCCATGGCAGCGGCCCCGCTGGTTGTATATGTGGGTAATTGTATGGTCGTTCCAATCAATGGATTCATGATTTTGGTTTCAATTTTGGGTCGCTTCATGTAAATTTCTCCGTCTTCCTGGTGAGTTTTGACGGCTCACTTTAGCAGAATAGATCTATGATACACAAGGAGCGTTTTACCATGAAACAGCGCGTTGTCAGTGGCATGAGGCCGAGTGGCAGACTGCATATCGGCCATTATCACGGAGTACTTGAAAACTGGGTAAAAATGCAGGATTCCTACGACTGCTTCTTTTTTGTTGCGGACTGGCATTCCTTGACAACTGAATATGCCGATACTTCCGGAATCGCACAGAGTATTCGAGAGATGGTGCTTGACTGGGTGGCTTTCGGTCTTGATCCTGAAAAGTGTGTTGTATTTCGCCAGAGCCTGGTGCCGCATCACTCCGAACTGAATCTGATTTTATCCATGATTACACCGGTTTCCTGGCTTGAACGCAACCCGACTTACAAGGAGATGCTGGATAATATTGATGCTCGCGATCTGACTACATTCGGTTTTCTTGGTTATCCTGTCCTGATGGCCGCAGACATAATTCTTTATAAGGCCGCGCGAGTTCCAGTCGGGCATGATCAACTGCCGCATCTGGAAATTACTCGTGAAATTGCCCGTCGCTTCAATCATCTTTACGGCGCAGTATTCCCTGAACCAGAGGCGCTTTTGACCGAGACTCCAAAGTTGCCTGGCCTTGATGGCCGCAAAATGAGCAAGTCGTACAATAACTCGATTTATCTTTCTGATAATGCTGAAACTACATCCAAAATGGTGATGTCGATGGTGACCGATACTAATAGAGTCCGTCGCGCCGATCCGGGTGATCCTGATGTATGCGTCGCATTCAACCTGCATCGGTTGTACGTTCCAGAGGATAAGCTTGATGAGATAGTTCCTGCTTGTCGTGGGGCGCAGATCGGTTGTGTGGAGTGTAAAAAGATTCTTGCCGGATGTATAAATGAACGACTGGCTCCATTCCGTGCCAGGCGTGAGGAGTTGGCAGCCAACCCCGGTTTTGTAGACGAGCTGCTTCAGGAGGGGAGCCGGAAGGCCTCTTTGATATCGGATGCCGTTATGACTGAGGTTCGTGCGGCATTAAAGTTCTGAAATGTCGATTGAAGCGCATGGATATCGTGACGAAAATCTGCCATTGCTGGACGGATTTCACGAGCAGTACAGTGTCCATCTGGATAAATTCGACGGTCCGATGGACCTCTTGCTCCATCTGATAAAAAAGAATGAGTTGGATATTTGCGATATTTCGATTGCTGTTATCACCCGTCAGTACCTTGAATATATCAAACTAATGAAGGATTTGAACCTGGAAGTAGCTGGTGATTTCCTGGTTATGGCGGCGACGCTGCTGCAAATAAAATCGCGACAACTCCTTCCGGTGGATGAACAGGAAGAGCCTGAAGTTGATGAAGCTGATCCTCGTAATGAATTGATTCGTCGCCTGCTTGAGTATCAGCAGTACAAGGATGCCGGAATGTTGATCGGTGCCAGGGCGCTGCTTGGACGGGAAGTTTTTTCGCGTACTGTGCCTGAACCAGAACTTGTTGCCCCACAGAATACGGAGGGACCTCTTGAAGTCACCCTGTTTGAACTTGTGGATGCCTTTCGTGCTCTTCTCCAGAGGATTCCAGCTGAAAGTTTTCATGACGTTGCCCCGGGGGACTCGCTCAGCATAGCCGACTGCATTAACGAAATCCTTTCTTTGCTGCAGGAGAAAGATACCATCCAGTTTGATGAACTGGTGTCAGATGAGTTTACCCGTGAACGGGTTATCGTTACCTTCCTTGCATTACTTGAACTTTGCCGTCTTAAGCTTATTAAAATATTTCAGGGAAACGGCCATGGTTCTATCTGGTTTGTTCCTGCTGTTATTGCAGAATTACCTGCGGATTAAGTTTTTATGAACAACGAATTAAGCTCAATAATTGAATGTCTTGTTTTTACAGCAGATTCTGCCCTCTCAACCGATCGTATCTGTGAGCTTCTGAATGAGTTTGAGCGAAGCGAGATCAAGGCTGCTCTTGCGGAACTTGTTGAAATCCACCATGTAAGGGGAGGGGGCTTTGACCTTGTTGAGGTTGCCGGTGGCTGGCAGTTCAGAACCCGTCCTATTTTTCAGAGTTATATTACCCGCCAAATTAAAACCAAAACATCCAGATTTTCCCAGTCAGCACTTGAAACACTGGCAATAATTGCTTATCGCCAACCGATTACCAGGGCCGAAGTTGAGCATCTTCGCGGCGTGGATTGCGGTGGTGTTCTTAAATCTCTGCTGGAAAAACATCTGGTTCGAATTTTGGGAAAGAAGGATATTCCCGGGAGGCCTTTGATATATGGTACATCAAAAGAATTCCTTGAAATATTCGGTCTTAAGGACTTAAAAAGTCTACCTACACTTAAAGAAATTCAGGCGCTAGATGCCGTGCCTCTGTACGAGCGTCAGGAAGAATTGCAACTTGAACCGGAGAAGGTGGTGCCCGTTGAAACGGATTTGCCGTTTGAATAAATTATCTGGGGGACAACCATGCAGCGTCAGCCAGTCGTAGCAGGTCAATTCTATCCAGGCAGAGAAGATGAGCTTAGAACTTCTTTGTCTCAGATGATTCCTCTTCATCCGCTGAAAATAGTAGCTAAGGGTATTGTTGCCCCTCATGCCGGCTATGTTTATTCCGGATCAATCGCCGGACAGGTTTATTCCAGGATCAAAATTCCTTCTACTGTTCTTATAATCGGTCCAAATCATCACGGCGCCGGAGCTGCTGCCGCACTATATCCGGAAGGGGAGTGGTTGACGCCTCTCGGTCGATCTCCTATTAATTCACGTTTTAATCAGCTTCTGCTCCAACATTGTCTTTATCTTCAGAGCGACAATCTGGCTCACCAGAGAGAGCATTCTCTTGAAGTTCAACTTCCGTTTCTTCAGTATCTGCGGCCAGACCTCTCTTTTTCCGCACTTTGTATCGGTCATGGCGATTTTACCGTGCTGCGCGAAATTGGTCTTGGTATAGCTGCAGCCATTAGTGAATTGGGAGAGGAAGTGCTGATTATCGCCAGTTCGGATATGACTCATTATGAATCTGCCGACTCGGCTCTACAGAAAGATACATTGGCTCTTGAGTGTCTGCTTGCGTTGCATGCTAAAGGGTTGCTGGATGTCTGCCAACAACGGCGGATTACAATGTGTGGTGTTGTCCCGACTGCTGTTATGATTGAGGCTGTTTTACAACTTGGAGCGTCCCGTGCTGATCTGGTGGCCTACGGCAACAGTGGGGAAGTGACAGGTGATGACCAAAATGTTGTTGGTTATGCAGCTGTTACGGTGAATTAAGTCGTAACAGCTTATGCGGATTGAAATCCTCTGGTCGGAATGGTAACATACGGCGCGTATGAAATTGTCTTAAAGGCAGGTTAGATGTATTACATTATTTCAATATTATCAGTTCTATTACTATTTAAGGCAACTGTTGCCAGTGCCGGAGTGCGGCTTTTTAATGGAACCCTTGAAGTTGTTAATACCTCGGGCAAGGCCTGTGCCGGGCGTAAGGGAAACCATAAAATCAATCTGGTTTTTGGAACTGATGAAAATCAGGGATCAATTTTCGGCTATATTGGTGGTGAGACAGTTACAGTTGGAGAGTTGCGCGGACAATCGTTTGAAGCGTTGAGTCTGAAATATCCCTATTTTGATGCTGATCGTGCTGAAGGGCATAGTGTCTGTGTAGAAATCACTGGAGCCGCTTTGACCGGTGAGTTGTATGACCGTCATATCGAAGATCTGGCGGATGATTGCAATTTTGACCTGGCTCGAATCAAGCTTGTAGAAAGTGATGATGATGCCCAGGCTGTGTATCAGAAGCTATCTAAGCAGTTTGAAGCTCAATACACGAGATCAACAGCTATTGCGCTTTCCCGTAGTGGAAAGTATGTTGAAGCCGTAGAGCCATTTGAAAAAGCGCTCTCCATGGCCGATAAGCTTTATTCGTCGGACTCTCCTCGAATATCTCCCTATCTTACCGGTTTAGCTAACAGCTATATCCGCACAAACAGATTCCAGGATTTCTTAAACCTCTATGATGCACGCATAGACACTCTTAAAGAAGAATCCGTAAGACTTATATTTAATAAACATCAGATAAGATCGTTGATTCAGATAGGCAAGGCTTCACTTGGGCGTGAGGAGCATGACGATGCCCTTGAGTTCTTAAGGAAGGCACTTAAGATAGATTATAGAAATAAGGATGCGATTGCTGCATATATGTCAGCTTTGGTGCATATCGGTCAACATGATGAAGCTGTAGCATTTTTAGAGGCTACAGAACAGAAACTGGATACAGAGCCCGATAAAAAGGATGTTAGAGAGGCAATAGCGCTGGTAGTTTATCAAAAAGCAAAAAGCGAGCGTAAAGCAGGGAAGCTTGTTGAAGCTGAATTTTCACTACGAAAAGCTATAAATATGGATCCTGGG
>CAJBRY010000655.1 GCA_903958085.1 uncultured Geobacteraceae bacterium | reverse complement strand
GTTATAAATCTTCGCGGTAAAGTAGTTCCAATTATCTGCATGAGAAAGAAATTCGGCCTTGTAGAGACTGAAAACGACAAACAGACCAGAATCATGGTTATGGACATGGAAGGCGAGCTCATGGGCTTTATTGTTGATGCAGTTTCTGAGGTCATAAGAATATCCGGCAGCGAAATTCAGCCCTCGCCAGCTATGGTTGCCGGTGGCATTGATCAGGAATGTATTGCTGGTGTTATTAACCAGGCGGAAAGACTGCTTGTATTACTTAATCTGGAAAAAATGTTTTCACGTGATGAGAAGAACCTCTTCACCGGAATGTAACAAAGACTGTCCTCCAATATAATTTATCAGGAGTTGCGCACCATGCCACCAATTGATTGCGAAGATCAGGAACTGCTTGACGGTTTTCTTACCGAAACTACAGAGCTGCTTGAAAAACTGGACGATGATCTTATTGTGCTTGAAAAGGCTTCAGATGACACTGAGTTGATGAACCGGATTTTCCGCTCAATTCATACCATCAAGGGTGCCTCAAGTTTTCTTGGATTTGATCTCTTGGTCAAGGTTGCCCACAAGACAGAAGATGTTCTTAACAGGCTACGAAAGGGAGAGTTGGTAGTAACGCCTGAAATAATGGATGTTATATTAGAAGCGACGGACCTTATCAAACTGCTTGTCAGCGACATAAAAGCAGGAGATATTCAGGAGCGCGAAACGGAGGGAACCATCAGCAAACTGCTTCCGTTCCTTCTCGATACCGCGTCTTCTGCCAAACCTGTTGAATCAGTCACGCCGGCACCTGTGCAGACTGAAACAAATGCAGTCGCAGATGAGTCTACAACATCAGATAAACCCGTTACAGCTGACTCGGAACCTGTACAGCCTCCACTCCCTCCACCTGTCCCGGCACCTAAGCCCGCTACAGAGCCAACCATAAAAAAAGCGGCACCACCGCCAAAACCTGCTGAGGGAAAGAGTGGCGACGACCTGTCCGACAACTCAACAGTCAGAGTCGACGTAAAACGCTTGGATGACCTTATGAATCAGGTTGGTGAACTGGTTCTCGAGCGCAACCGCATGATTCAGATCAACCAGGATCTTCAGCAGAGTGACGTGAACCGTGCAGACTTTAACGAGGAGTTTGGCAAATTAACCAAGCGGATGAGTTTTGTTACCTCAGAACTGCAAATGCAGGTTTTAAAAATGCGGATGATACCAGTGGAAAAGGTTTTCAAAAAGTTTCCCCGTATCGTTCGCAGCATGTCGCGTGACCTTGGTAAAGAGGTTGAGCTTGAAATTATAGGTGAAGAAACAGAACTTGACCGCTCTGTTGTAGATGAAATAGGCGATCCTTTGATTCACCTGATACGTAACGCCATGGATCATGGCCTGGAAACACCGGATGAGCGTCTGGAAGCCGGAAAGCCGCGAGGTGGCACTCTCGTGCTTGCAGCAATACATGAGGGGAACCAGATCATTATAAGCATAAAGGATGATGGGCGCGGCATTGATACTGAACGTGTAGGGCGCAAGGCTATTGAAAAGGGACTGATTACTGAAGAGCAGTTTACCGCCATGAGTCAGCGCGAAGTTTTCGACCTGCTCTTCCTGCCAGGTTTTTCTACAAAGGACAAGGCTACCGATTTGTCCGGGCGCGGCGTCGGCATGGATGTAGTTAAGACAAATATTAAGAAACTGAACGGCTTGATTGAGATAAAAAGTACCAAGGGTGTCGGTTCCGAATTCATCCTGCGACTGCCGCTTACGTTGGCAATTATCCAGTCACTGCTCGTTGAGGTTGAAGGTGAAATTTATTCCATTCCTCTTTCGTCTGTTCTTGAAACCATAAGGGTTGATCAGCGTCAGTTTCACTTGATCGGTGGCCAGGAAGTCTTGAAACTGCGAGACATTGTATTGCCTTTGATCCGGCTTCAAAAGGTATTTAACGTCCAACCGAGAGGCGAGATGGATGATTTTTGTTATGTTGTTGTAGTAGGTGCTGCAGAGAAAAGAATGGGACTGGTTGTTACACGCCTGGTCGGCCAGCAAGAGGTTGCCATAAAGTCACTTGGCAACTACCTGGCAAATATTCCGGGTATAGCAGGATCTACCATTTTGGGCGACGGACGAGTGGCCTTGATAATTGATCCGGTGGCAATGTCGGAAGTATGCGAATAGTTTTTCTATGCTGAACAATTCAGGTAATAACGCCCAAGGAGCGAAACGTGGCAATCAGCGATAAGGATTTCGAACAACTGCGCGATTTTATTTACAATATTTGCGGGATGTACTTTCACACTACAAAGAAATATTTTTTAGAAAGCCGCATTACCCGTCGCATGGAAGCAACAGGCTCAAAAACCTATCAGGATTATTACCAGTTGCTTAAATCGCCTCGAGGTTCAGAAGAACTGAAGTTTTTGATGGATGAAATTACTACTAATGAAACATATTTTTTCCGTAATGTCCCTCAATTGACTGCTCTTGAGAACAAGCTTCTTCCTGAGATTGTTGAAATAAAAAATAAAATGGGTTTTCGTAAACTTCGTATATGGAGTGCAGCCTCCTCTTCAGGTGAAGAAGCCTATACGATGGCTATGATACTGCTG
>CAJBRY010000654.1 GCA_903958085.1 uncultured Geobacteraceae bacterium | reverse complement strand
CGATGTTCATTGCTTTGGTTTTATTACTCGTTTCCTTGTTTTGACTTCTTCTCGTCTATTCTGTGTACCAGCTATTGCTAACATAGTTCTTCTCATTTCTTCAACAGACTGCTTTTGTTTCAAAGAAATTAATTGTTCTTTTAAATCTTCTCTATCATAAACAGCCATATAATCCATTGGCAAAGTAAGTTCTGGTTTTTCTCCTTCTTTACCATATAACTGACCAACCACGTTTGTCAAAAAACTACATAAATACGATGCACGCCAATCTGACCAACCTGAGCCAATAGGTTCCAACTGATCATACGCCAACCATTCTGATAATTGAGAAGAGGTTAATACATCCAGCAAATAATCTGGATGGGCAAATCCTAATTCTTTACATAGTCGGAATTCAAAGAGCCGGGTTGGTCGGCACTGGAGTTTTTTATGATCTCCTCTTCATCCTCTTTGGTAATTTTGTTCAGTGCATTTGCAACTTCAATAATTTTATCCATGCGGACAATCCCCATAGCCTGACTCAATGCCGGAACATCCTCTGGTTTTAACATCAGTTGTCCTTCTTCATCACACAGAGTAGCACAAGCCAGTTTGGATCTGAAATTTTCCATGATTGTTTCATAGCCTGTTAAAACTCCTTTTCCATTGCGGATAGCTTTTGTCAAAGTCTTTTCATACATGTCCCTGTCCCCTGCGGACATTTCTTTAACAAATACAAAGTCCCCATTTTCAAACTCTACTTTTTTGATTTCAAGCACTTGCCTTTTCAGTAGTGCTTCACGATTTAGAAAATTTCCCATGATTAAGATTTTTAATATTCATTCAAAACAAATCCATGATTAGGATAAAAATTTAACTCGGTGATCCAGAATTGACTCCTGAATTCACAACTACTTTTCCACTGATCTGAATTGTTACATCCGCTGATACAGCATCTTTAGTCGTTACACTCAATGGTAATTCCGTTACCAGTCCGGTGAATTCAAATGTGGTTATGTCCGTATCTGGTAAAACAATTTCATAATTCTGAAGCTCATCACTTTCAAAATCCTCATTAAACAGATCAAACATAGCCCTACGAAAATTCATGGACAAGGTCACTGTTCCACCGTCCCTGAGACCTCCGATAATTTCTTTATACCCTTCTATGGAATCCAAGGATGTCACCTCCACGGTGTCTCTTTTCTTTCCTGGTCCTTTAATGCTGGTTATTTCAGCAATGGTGTCCCACTGACTGCCATTCCACCGATGAAGTTCCGCTCCCAGACCAACAAATGCTTCTGTAGCCATAATACTTTTCTCCTATCTTCTTACAATGTTAAAATTCACAACAAACCTTGCCCGGCTGTTATCATCCCAGTCCAAAAGGGCTGGTCCAGAAGCACAGTAAATGACTGTATAAAGTGTTCCATTCCATGTCTCTTGTCCCCGGCCATGAAGTATATTCTTTATGTCATTTGCTATATCCCATCCTGCTTGATAGTCTTTATTTCTGATCCTAATCTGTATGGATGGATATTCTAATCCCTGATCAGATAGACTTAATTGTGGAGGCTGTCCCGGTGTGTCAAATATAGTGACACAATCTGATGGACTTGTCGGTTCTTTGCCTACAAATAAATTGATAGCAAAAACCAACCCCAAGGCACTCTCAGCCTCCAACATTTCCTTTACATCTACTGATCCTGCGTTCATGGTATTTGAGCTTTATTTTTTATAGCATTCAAAATATCATCATGGTGGGTGTTTATTTTTGCTTCCAAAAACTTTGCCCCTGATCCCTGACGTGGTGTATACATCTTTCCCGTTTTGCGATGTTTCCGTGGGCTGGTAAAATCTGCTCCTACATTCTCATGTACCCACAAAGCATAGTTGGCAGAGAATCCTAAAAACAAGCCAGGATTCTGACCATCATAAAATGAACTTGTAAACCATGAGTGTCTTAAATTTCCAGTATCAACAGGTACTTTTGGTTCTTCTGTTTCTGTTGCCCGGCGAATGATAATTGCAGCGTCAATTAAACCTCCCATTGTACGTCCTACAATAGCACCTATCTCACGATTCAGGTTTGTCATAACATCCCCAAATCCCTGAATACTGCTTCCATTTGCATCTGCTGAAACTGTTGTTACTCTTCTGTTCATATTTTACACATTGCCAAATCCTAAAAATATCGTTCTCACAAAAATATCGTTCTCACAAAAATATCGGTTGACTTAATCATCGGTATTTTATCAATTGCTTGTATCTCATAAGCTCCTTCAATATTCATTGGTTGAGATATATCCACAGAATCATCAAAATCAACCAAATTTCCCAAATACAACCAACCTTGCAAATCCAAATCCGCTGTTACCAATACTTCACCTTTTGCTAAAAGTTGTTTCCCATCCTGTCTGAATACAATTCTTTGCTTGTCAGTCCACCGGCATTGGATCTCAACTGGGGCAGCATACGTCTTTCCTCCATAACCATCATTGACTGGACTTCCCCAGTAAACTGCAGTTTGTACACAAATACTTTTGATAAATGCGGATATTCCCATTATTTAAAGGATGTTATTGAAGTTATTTTTACCTGTTTTAAAGCCAAAGAAGCCATTGCCCCAGTGGTATCCAATATCATAACCATCTGCCCATAAGGGGTAGAAGAAAGACCTTCACCATAATTCCCCACATATTCGATAGATGCTCCTCCTGCCCCCTCTTTCTTTGCCATGCGCTCTCTTGTTACCGTAATCATGTGAGCTGCAAGCCATCTTTCAATTTCCTTTAATTGAACCGTTTGCCCAGTTCCTAATGTATTATTAACAAGAGTACTGGCACTGGTAATATAAGCATACACTAAATTATCAGATAATGTAGTATCATTAAGCACTTCTTTTACTTCCGCGGGGGTACATCTTTGCGTGGTTATATCTGGTATGGTGGATGCATAT
>CAJBRY010000653.1 GCA_903958085.1 uncultured Geobacteraceae bacterium | reverse complement strand
TAACGGATACAATCCCGGGCGGTATCAGTCAAAATACAACAACCAAAATTAGAATGCTTTCTGTCGCCGACCTTTTGGCTGAGGCAATTAGGCGTATTCATGAAGATGAATCTGTAAGCTCACTTTTTGTTTAGCAGCTGAACAATATAGATATGAAACTAGGGCGGTAATAATCCGTCACTACAGAGTGGAGGAAAAGTATGCAACAGAAACAAATGAACATCGAACTTCGCACAAAGACCGGTACTGGCGCAAGCCGAAGACTTCGCAACGCTGATATGGTACCCGGTGTTGTTTACGGCAAGGGGGTTGACCCAATCACTGTGACCATCAAAAACCGCGATTTACAGGATGCCATATCAGGCGCAGGTGGTCAAAACAACCTGATTACTCTTATTGGTGCTGGGAGTCTTGACCAGAATATTGCTATTGTTGCTGACATTCAGCGTGATCCAATCAAACGTACATTTAAGCATGTTGATCTTCATCGCATAAATCCAAATGAAAAAATCCGAATCACTGTACCAGTTGTTCTTAAAGGTACAGCCATCGGCGTTAAAGAAGGCGGATTGATAGATCTGGCGCACCACGAACTGCATGTTGAGTGCCTGCCAGGTAATATTCCTGATGGGATAATTATTGACGTTACTGATCTTAAAATTGCACACTCGATTCATGTTAGTGAAATTCAGTTGCCGGAAGGTATAGTGATACTGGACCAGCCTAAGATTCCCGTAGTCAGTGTTCTTGGCAGAGCCAAAGAAGAAGCACCGGCAGCAGCATAGCAGAACCGTAATTGAGTATGTGTATCTATATAGTTGCGGGGCTGGGCAATCCCGGCCCCACCTATCAATGGACCCGCCATAATGCGGGTTTTCTTTTTTTGGATCGCCTTGCTTCTTTGAAAGATGTTGCCATTTCCAAAAAAAACTTTTCTGGATTTTCAGGAGAATGTATTTTTGCAGGTCATCGCCTGATACTACTTAAACCCCAGACTTTCATGAATCTCTCCGGAAATTCTGTAACGCAGATTCTTCAGTTTCATAAACTGCCAACCTCTAATCTTATCGTTGTTCATGATGAACTTGATCTTCCATTTGGATCAATTCGTTTTAAGAATGGAGGGGGACATGGCGGGCATAATGGTTTACGCTCCATAATGGGAAATCTTGGAAGAGATGATTTTGTGCGCTTGCGTATCGGCATCGGCAAATCCCCTCACAACGACACCACTAACCACGTACTGGGAAAAATATCCCCAGAACAGATGGAAATTCTTCCTCAAGTCTTTGATGGAGGAATTGAAATGCTTGAAGTAATGCTCAAAGAAGGTCTTCCCAAATCTATGAGTTTGTTCAATAACAGAAATTATCTGGAAGGATAGCTTTATGGGTTTTAACTGCGGAATTGTCGGACTGCCGAATGTTGGCAAATCCACTATATTTAATGCTCTAACCTCTGCCGGTGCTGAATCGGCTAATTATCCGTTTTGCACCATTGAACCAAATGTCGGCATAGTTCAGGTACCCGATCCGCGTATGGATCAATTGTCAGCCATAGTTAAGCCACAGAAAATCCAGCCGACAACTATTGAATTTGTTGATATTGCTGGGCTAGTCAAAGGCGCAAGTCAGGGTGAAGGACTTGGCAACCAGTTTTTAGGGCACATCAGAAGTGTTGACGCAATTGTGCATGTTGTGCGCTGTTTTGATGATGATAATATTGTCCATGTAAACGGTCGCGTTTCGCCAGCTGACGACATTGAAGTCATTAATACCGAACTCGCTCTTGCTGATCTGGATACTATAGAGAAAAAAATTCAGCGCGCAGAAAAATTGGCTCGCAGTGGCGATAAAAAGGCAAAAGATGAGGTTGATTTTTATCTTAAGGTAAAATCACTTCTGGAACAGGTCAAAAAGCTTAAAGGTATTGCCCAGAGCGATGATGAAAGAATCTGGATGCGTGACCTGCACCTGCTGACTGACAAACCAGTGTTGTATGTAGCTAATGTCACTGAGGATGATTTGGAAGGAAAACACCCCAATGTTGCTATAGTTCGTGAAATCGCCGTTTCAGAAGATGCTGGTGTTGTCGTGATCTGTGGTAAACTAGAGTCAGAGATTGCTGAGCTTGATGCTTCTGAAAAAAGTGCTTTTCTTGATGACATGGGGCTTAAAGAAGCCGGCCTTGATCGATTGATTCGCAGCGGTTATTCACTTTTAGGCTTGATT
>CAJBRY010000652.1 GCA_903958085.1 uncultured Geobacteraceae bacterium | reverse complement strand
CCATTACCATTGCCGACGACATCGGAGTCCCGGTTTTCTCCATTCTGATTTCGATTAATCGCAATAGTAATTAGCCTAACCCATCTTCCGCAGTTACAAGGTTGTAGAAACGCTATATCAATAGGTTACGCTAAAAATCAGGCCATTTTCTCCACTACATTTTCTATTATCTTTGGCCTGTTTGGTATAAGCATCTTCATCCTCTGAAGAAGTACCTTGAGATGTTTTTCCGGTGTTGCCACCATCCTGAGCCGGATAGTTTTATCTCGGGTCGGTAGCAACACGTCAAGCGATTTTAGCTCTCTGAGTTCCTCGATCAGCTTTCGTGGTGCAGTGCCAAGCCCGGATGCTTTCATCCACTGCTGCAGGGTACGCCACATTGCCAGAGCAATGAAGCAGACCAGGATATGCGCCTGGGCTCTGTCTTGTTTGCGATGGTAGATCGGTCGCATACCGAGATCATGCTTTTCGGTGCGGAAGGAATCTTCCACTTCCGTCAGTTTGATGTAGGTGTCCCAGACTGTTTTGGGGTCGCTCTCAATCCAGTTGGTGCGCAGGATGTAGCTACCTCCGCTGTCCAGAGCCTTTTGATAGCGCTCTTCGTTCTTTCTCATTGTGATACTGAGCTTTTTGTCACTGCCTTCTGTGACGTCGATGCTGAACAGTGCCGCTGCCCGGCTGTTCTGTTCCAGTAGTCTGCCGATTCTCCGCTCGACCTTCTGGCGATCTTTGAGCTTGCCGGCCTCTGCCTGTTCAACAAGTTTTTTGAGACTGGCTTCAAGCCTCACTACGAATCGATTCAGGATGGCGTTCTCTTTTTCTTTACGCCCAGGTGAGCGACATAGGACAAAGGTTTCATCAGGCCCTTCAGGCAAAGTACTGATCTTTACCTCCACACCGTTTTGAACCTTTTCCCAATCCTGTTCGAGAAGTTGCTGCTCGAATTTTCTGAGCATCGATTTGGGAGTCCCGACCAGATAGTGTGCGCCAGCCCTGCGGAAATACTCAAGATTGCCTTCGCTCACCATGCCGCGATCCATAACCCAGACACGGCCTGCCTTGCCGTACTTCTGTTCCATGATTCCCACCATCTCCTGAGTGGTGGTGACATCTGTGCGGTTGCCGTCAAAGACTTCATAGGCAATGGGCAGACCTTCTCTGGTTGTTACCAGACCAATGCAGACCTGGGAACAATCCGGACGGCTATCACGGCTGTAACCCCTCTTGGCCTGTGGATTCCCTTTGGCACTACCTTCAAAGTAAGTTGAGGTGATATCATAGAACAGAAAGTCAAAGGTTGAGCCAAAGAGTTCTCCATAGCGATTCTGCAGATGCCGGCACAGTGAATCCTTGTGCGGCAGAAGGGTATCAAGTGCCCGGTAAAGACGGTCTTCATTCACTTTGTCAACCGGCACACCCAACAGATCATCCAGTGCGCTTTTCTCGTACCATGACTCGGCAATCTGCAGTTCAGATGAAGGGGCACAGAATCTGGCAAGAACAAGCAGGGTTGCCATGATCGACCATGGAATATCTTCCCGACCGGCAGGCATGGCCTCCCGTGAGAAATCAGCCAGTCCGAGGCGGTGCCACAAAAGAAGACCAAGGTAAACGTCGCCGAAGTGCCGAAGTCTCTCTACGCTGACACCGCTCACATTCACCTTGGCCCAGGATGGCGGCTCTTCAATCTGGCGAAACAGACCAGGCTCGGGTCTCGGCTTTCCTGAAAGGATACGACCGATTTCGTCCCAGCCGATCCGCTCTTCACGGTCAAGTCCAGGAAGCTTGCCAATGGTGGCAACAATCCGCTGTCTGGGACCGCGTTCGGTGCGAACCGATTCGACCAGAGTCCAGCAATCGTAGTCTGCACCATTCTTCTTTTTGAGGTTTCGACGAAGATACATGCCCGCATTATCGCAGGGAGACCCCGTCACCTGCAAGGGGGTGGTCTCCACTACATTTGATTTTCAGAGAACTGGGGTTGAAATTATTCCGCTATTGGTCACCAAGCTGATCGATTTTGGCAACTATCAGCAACAAACTGCGGAAGATGGGCTATCTCAGCGACGTAGCTGACGAAATGTTAAAGTTGGATCGCATTCTGGCTGTTTCAGACCATTTTCTATCT
>CAJBRY010000651.1 GCA_903958085.1 uncultured Geobacteraceae bacterium | reverse complement strand
GAATGGAATAGAATGTTCCGATAGGTATTTCTTTCCGGGGACTTGGCACAATGACTCGAAGATTTCCTTTGCGGAACTTCTTATGGCTGCCCTTCTGAGAAACTTCTTGAAATCCTTCCTCAAGCAAAACAGAAATAATGTGATTTGATGAATAGAGTTCAGGCATTGATCTGTGCTTCGCCAATGAACATTTCACCTATAGGTATATAAAACTGGTCAAAATTCTCATCTTCGAAATAGAGCTCAACCGCCTCTTTCAGGTTATCAATTGCGGCTTGTGCCGTCTCGCCGAAACTTGAAACATCTACATTGAGACATTGAGAAACAAAATATTTATCTTCCTGATAAACTACGTACTTAAATGACTTCATGCTTTCACCTCCACAGACCTGCTAGTTGCTGCCCCTTCTTTTAGCACCCTATTTTGGGTATCAGTATAAGAACGATTATGCAATACTGTCAAGAGGTTTATGTGATTGGAAACTAATGACACTCGCTGACAATAGGAAGCGCAAGTGGTAATGAGACTCAAACTTTAAAAGCGTAGCTTATTAAAGTTTGTTAGTCGAATTATCCAATAGCCTGTGGCTATTGGGAACTATCCCGCCGCAGGCGGAGGATATCAAAGATATCCGTGTTATCCCAGGCGCGCAGGCCGTGCAGAACACCGCCCATATTGAGTTCTTTTTCAAAAGGATAAATTTTTTAATAATTCAGGGAGATTCATTACCCATGTACCATCGGGAAGTTTGTATGTTACCTTTGTGCGGCACACTATAAACTTTTCTTTGATGCGGGTCTTCCCGGCTTCGGCCAGAGATCTCAAACCGGATGCATCCCCAGAGGCCGGATTCTCCTTCAACTTGCACTCAATGGCCACAACCTTCCCTCCGGCTTGCTCTATGACCATATCAACTTCCGGACCATTTGCCGTTCGCCAGTAGTTTATCGGAGCGGAATCACCACGGGATGCAGCCTGCCTTATTATTTGTCCGAAAACATAGGACTCATAAAAAGCACCCGCAAGAGATGACGCAAATAAATCCTTTTCAGAACGAAATCCAGCAAGAAAGGCAGCCAACCCTGTATCCAAAAACACCAACTTCGGAGCTTTGATCAACCGCTTGGTTAGATTTCCAAAATAAGGTTCAATCAGGCTAACAACGGCTGAAGTTTGCAGAACATTAAGCCATTTGCGGGCGGTGTTGGGCGCGATCCCGGTATCCCTGGCAATATCAGAGTAGTTGAGAACCTGCGAAGATCTAAGCGCACAGGCACGGATGAATCTACTAAAGTCCTGCAGATCCACAAGCCGCAGGATGTTGCGCACATCCCTTTCCAGATAGGTGGCCACATAGGCTGGAAACCACAAATCCGCCTCGGCTCCGGCATGTAGTCCCGGATACCCGCCAAGAAAGATATAGGAAGACTCTTCTATGGGATGATTGGCGTCACGTAATTCAGTCATGGATAAAGTGTGCAGATTCAAAACCGCACATCTGCCGGCAAGGCTTTCGGAAACGCCCTGCATGAGTGGAAAAACCTGTGAGCCGGTCAAAAGATATTGACCGGGGGAGCGATCTTTGTCTATCCGGTATTTTAGATAACGCAGTAAAGAGGGAGCGTATTGAATTTCATCAATGATCACCGGTGCCGGATATTGGTCAAGAAACTTCTCCGGCGCTGTGTGAGCAGCTTCAGCATTAGCCGGGAGATCAAGGCTTAGGTATGAAGCCTGTGGATACAAATGGCGCAACAAAGATGTTTTCCCTGCCTGCCTGGCACCGGTGACCAACACGGCAGGGAATTGACCCGCCATACGCTTAACTAATATTTCAGAATGTCTATCTATCCACATGCAGATAATATGCACCAACATTGCAAATTATGCAACAGAATTTAATAGAAACTTTTAAAGGTCATGGCCATAACATTTCATTTTTCATCGACGGCACTTCGCAACTTCAGAAAGCACACTTGATTGTGCAATAGCATTAGAAACAACATTGGCTTTGATAAATTGGGGGCATGTGCCGTTTAAACTCCGCACCGGAGGTGGATTGCAAATCTTCTAATCCTCTAATCCGTCTGCTCTTCCCCTCTCCTTTACCAACAAAAATAGGGGCGAAAAATCTTCGCCCCTATGCATCCTAGGTTGTACCTTCAACAATTCAACAAATCAACATTTACTAACAACGGTTCAACGCTTTAGCATTTCAACAATTTCCTATATCAACAATTTCCTCTTCTTTTCCCATCAGTCTTCAGCCTTTTTTCCTAAGCCGTCTATTCTTCCCCTTTCACCGCCAAACGAAGTGTTTCAAGTGGCAGGAATAATTGCAGCACATGACCTGGAAGCGAAACAAAACCGTATCTTTCGTAGAATTTATATGCACCTTCGTCCTTTGCATCAACAAACAGACCAATCAGACCGGCTTGCTCTGAGATTAAAATCGTACGGTGGATTGCTTCCGCGAGCAGCAGACCGCCATAGCCCTTTCGCTGGTATTTTCCGGCAACAGCAAGCCTCGCCAATCGTACGGCAGGAAGTCCGTGCTGTGGATATTTCTTTGCAAATATCTCTGGGAGGTGCTCCGTCCGAACTTCACAAAGAGTGAGAGTAAAATATCCGAGGATTGTGTCCGGTTTTTCCTGATCCGACAACACAAAAGTGCGTGAAATCCCTTTATCACCATGCTGTCGGGCAGTTGCCTTAAGGAAGGAATTCAATTCCGGAACGCCACAATCAAACCTGGAGCGGTCGTGATGACGCGCAAGGGAAGTTATTTCTGGCACAAAAGCGCCTCTCTCTGATTCATGGCAGCTTTCAAATTATCATTCGGAATGGGTGGATTCTCGATGAGGCCAAAAAAAGTATCCGCAGCAGTGGTGGAAAGAGTGATTACCCGCTCCCTTTCCAGAATATCGTTGGCCTTATCCAAGGCGGACTGGACAAGGAACTGGTTAAGAGTCGCCCCGACAGTCCGGGCCGCTGCGGCTATTCTCTCATAGACATCGAGAGGCATTCGGGCCGGAATCCTCTCTTCGACTTTATTAAGCGCCATAAGACACCTCCTTATTTACCTGAAAAATAGCATAATGGCGCCAAAATGGCAACTATATATTTAAAGAAAAATAGAGATCTGTGAAGCTGCACCATTAACATTTCACGATTTGTTTGCTAATCAGTCCAACCATCCAATCCGTCAGTCCCTTCAACAAATCAACATTTTAGTGAGCCAAGCTGCCTATAGGCAGCGTAAGGCAAACTATCCCCGAAAGTGAAATCCGGCGCATGCCGGACGCAGCGCAGTGGGACACGTTTCACGATTTATTTGCCCTTAATTCCTTCCCCAAAAGCACAAAAACAACAAATCCCATGACGACACCAATTCCATTGGCCAGCATATCACTCAAATTAAAAGACCTATACGGAATAAAATACTGTATTCCCTCGCTGACGACAGCAAAAAAAATACCCCAAAGAAACCAGAGGGGTAAGTATTTATTGTGAGACTCAGATTTCACAAGCGTAGCGCAGTGAAATCTGTAAGACGAACAATCCCGCACAGCGGAGGGTATAGTATACCCGTGATTCGTTTTAATGCAGAAAAAAGCCCAGGGCAAAAATATCAACGCATGTAAGATATGATCGGCACGGAAAGAAAGGATGGTAGTGTTGTTTAGAATACCAGAGTTTCCAAGAGGCACTATCGCCAAAAGGATTATGAGAACAAGATATAATAAAAAAATATTCTTCAACAAAGGCTTTTACTTCTGTCCCCTTAAACTATTTTTTTGAAATTATCATTCCGGGGAGCGCCTCTCAGTAGAACCTTCCCGGCTCATCCGGCATTCGCCGGAGTTCCTGCCGGGTGGCAATCAAATGACTTCGTCCCGCACTTCAGCAAGACTTTTGGCGCTAGATTGACTTTTGCAGGCCTTTATTTAAAGCATCGAAGTACTTACTAGCAATGATATACCAAGTGTAACGTCTCAAAGCAATCTCCTTCATTCTTTTCCCAAGTTCGACCACTTCGGTTTCACTAGTACTAGCTACCAATTTCTCCAATTCATCTGCTGTATTGAAGTACGAGGCTTTCCTTTCCGTAGTTTCGAGATTTGTTTGCGCCAGAAAAGAAAATACTGGCTTACCGAGATTCATTATCTCAACGAGAGATGGCGCTGTACCGCAGAATGAATGGCTATGTATATAAACATAACATTCTGTCCTGATTGCATTCAAAGTGTTCAAGTCATAGATTGCATCGAGCAACACGATATTGGGTCGCCCGGCATACTTCTTCTTCAAAGTGCGACCATACTCGGAGACATCCCAATTAGAGACAATAACTATCTTTTGCTGCGGCAAACGTGCGAAAACGTGAAGAAGCAAGTGAATATTATTGTCCTCTTGCGCACGAGAAACGCTCAGAAAATATCTCTCGTGAATGAACGGGTACTGCACCGCAAAGTCGTCGCTTATCACATCCGAAGCCTTGCAGTGATCGCCACCGTATTCAACTAATAGACACCTAGTTTTATATTCGGAAGAAATGTAGTCGACAAAATACTGATTATCGGCGATCACAGTCCCGGAAAACCTTACACCCAAAGACTCTGCCAGCTTTAGGTATGTGCGCCCCATCCACCCCCATTTTTCGCGGGCCCACTCGAAACCACCAAAATTAAGAACGAACTTTTGACGGAAAGGGAAAAGAAGGGGTAGAATCACAGCCCCACCTGACCCGAGAATCAGAAGCCGATCGAACGCAAATACAGAAATAACTATTGCAAAAATGTCGTAGAGTATACTTGCCGCGCCGTTCGCCTTGAATGGTAAATAAATAAGACGCGCACCATTGTATGACGTAAGTTTTTCCTCATCTGGAGTAGAAGGACAAAAGACCGAAAACTCGATTTTATCGCCCAATCTACTAGTAAGATAATCGGTCAGTGTTTCAAAACCCCCGTACCTTGCTGGGAGACCAGCTGTGCCAATTACCGCAACCCTTATCTTTCTATCTGCCATACACCAAGCCTTCAGCCCAAATAATCCTTATAGTAGTCTGCCAAATATTCTTTTAGCGCGATTCTCCAATCACGCATTAAATTTAGACCACGCAGGTTAAGCTTTTTATTGATGAGACGCTCGCATGGTGGCCGTGCAGCAAAATAATCTTTTATAAAATATTCAGAGCTTACTTCGTTAATCGACACTTTATTTTGAAGGCCTAAAAGAGTTATTATCTCTTTAGTCACTTCAAGCCTGCTGGTTTCACCATCACACACCATATTGTACAAACCCCAGTACTCTTTTTCGAGCAATACTCTCACGTTTTTAGCAAAATCGTGCGTAT
>CAJBRY010000650.1 GCA_903958085.1 uncultured Geobacteraceae bacterium | reverse complement strand
GCCCTGGGGATGTTGGCTTTTCGATCAAGTTTTGCCAGCCCTACTTTTATGCTTCTTTTAAGAGAGAGGTTGACTTCAGATTTACTCACACCGGTTTCGCTTTCAAGCCCTCTGGCGGTATATCTGGCAGCAAAGATATGTGGCGCTAACAGATTCGATTCCCGTTGGAACGCCACATCTTCTTCCTCAATCTCCCAGCCTTCCCATACGGTTGGGCTGTTTTTTTCGATCAAATACGTTGCGCAGCTTTTTTTTTCCTGTTGTTGCAGAGAAATCAATTTCAGCAGCAGAAATATATCCTGACTTTTCATATAGCCCCCTAAAGGTTGTCCTTTGTCCATGGACATGGGACATAGAATATAAATCTGAAAGAATTGTCAATAAAAATCATGGAGGGAAATCATCCATCCTCAAGTATATGCAACGGATTGACACGGGAATTAGTCTTCATTATAAAGCAAATTGACGTGATTTGGTTTGGGGATACAACTGGTCGTGGATAAGGCTTGGTGGTGGTTATTATTGAGACTATTTACCACTGTTGAAAAAACGCTGGAAGTTTTCGAAAAAGAGCTTAGTCTAATCCAAAAGGAAACGACCATCTGGATTCCTACATGCGGAATGTTGAACCGATCTTCGTTCGAGAATCGAAAAACGGTACTTTTAAAATGTTGAGGGTGAGCATGATTACGTCATGCAGTCCAATAGAAAGTCATGTGGTAATTTGATCCGCCAGGAACAGGAACAAAGCAATGACCACCATTGATGCCGGCATAAGCGGGAAGCTGAAGATTGCTATTACCCTGACTGCGGTGACCTTGATCGCTGAGGTTATAGGCGGCTTCTGGTCCAATTCCCTAGCACTGCTCTCAGATGCCGCGCACGTCTTTCTGGATCTGTTTGCCCTTATCCTATCGCTGGTGGCAATCAAGCTGGCCGGATTGCCCCCTTCAGATAGCCACACGTTCGGATATCACCGCAGCGAGGTGTTTGCTTCCTTCATCAACGGGCTGACCGTTTTCCTGATGGGTGCAGGAATCATGTATGAAGCTGTAATCCGCTTTTCCCATCCGGAGGCGGTCAAGAGTCTCCTCATGCTCACCATTGCAGCTGTCGGACTGGTCATGAATCTTCTCGCCGCCGGTGCTCTGCACCGTCATTCCCACGATGACCTCAATATCAAAAGTGCTTTTCTGCATGTTATCGGCGATGCGGTTGCTTCGGTGGGGGTCATTATCGGCGGTGTCATCATGTACTACACTGGCTGGTATCTGCTGGACAGCCTCATTTCGGCAGCAATCGGCCTGCTGATTCTGACCGGTGCCGGCCGTATTTTGCGAGACTCCACCCATATTCTGATGGAGGGGGTGCCACGGGGAATAGATTTCAACACTGTTGCGGAGGCCATCCGTTCTGTAGAAGGGGTCAAGGATCTGCATTACCTGAACATCTGGACGGTCTGCTCGCACATTCTCGCCCTTTCCGTACATATAGACTGCCGGGCAGAGCAGGAGATTAACAGGGCAACCATTCTGCACCAGATAGAGCATCTGCTGGCAGAACGCTATAATATCACCCACACCACTATCCAGATGGAGTGCGCCGCCTGCATGAACGGCACGGTGATCAAAGAGCTGAGTCATCAGGAACGGCATAGCTGTGGCAGTTCTACATCTTCGGCATAAATACAAACAGAGAGACTGACAGCAGTGCCAACACCCACATGCCTGCCTTAACCTCTTTCCCTCGTCCGGTACTAACCTTGAGCAGCACGTAGGTAATCATACCGGATGTCATGCCAACGCCAATATTGTAGGTAAAAATCATCAGCACAATCGTGAGGAACGCCGGAATCAGCTCCGTCAGGTCATCAAAATCAATCTGGGTGATCGGCTTGATCATAAAAGAGCCGATGACAACCAGGGCAATACCGTAGGCGTGCGGTGGCACAATCGTAAAGAGCGGGGCAAAAAACAGCGACAGGGCAAACAGGGCCGCTACAACCAGGGCAGAAAAACCGGTTCTGCCCCCTTCCTCGATGCCAGCAGCCGACTCAATGTATGCACCGGTCGTACTGGTGCCCAAAAGCGGTGCGGCCATTGTGGCAAGAGCGTCCGCAAGCATGGGACGCTCAATTTCCGGCAGATTGCCATGCTTGTCCAGCAGGTCGGCCCGCATTGAGAGACCGATCAAAGTACCGATGGTATCGAGAAAAGCCATAATGAAAATTACCATGACAACCGGAAAAAACTGTGGGGTCAGAGCACCGGCAATATCAAGCTTGAACATGATCGGCTCAAGAGATGGCGGCATGCTGACGATGCTTGCCGGCAGCGGGGTAATGCCGAGCAGAATCGAGCCGACCGTTGTGGCGATAATGCCGATTACTAAGGCGCCATGAACCCTGCGGGCCATGAGCACAACCACCAGCACAAATCCGGCAACAGCCAGCAGCAGCGACGGCTGAGCAAGGTTTCCCAGCCG
>CAJBRY010000649.1 GCA_903958085.1 uncultured Geobacteraceae bacterium | reverse complement strand
GGTCAAGAGAAAAACGGTGCAGATTATGCACCTGCTAAAAGTATTTTGCACCAGGCTTTCTATTCCGAATCGTCAGCACTGATCAGGCCGTACTCCTTCAAGCGATACTGAAGGGTACGGCGCGAAATTCCTAGACGTTCCGCAGCCAGACGTCGATTGCCAGCGGTCGCCTTAATAGCCGCAACAATCGCTTCACGCTCAGCTTCTTTTAAAATTCCCACTTCATCGCGCTCCTGACCATCAAGTATCGCACGAATGCTATCCGGAAACTCTGCCGCTGTAACTTCGCCACGCGCCAGTATAACAGCACGCTCAATAATATTTTGCAGTTCACGGATATTGCCAGGCCAATTATAAGCTCTAAGAATTTTCATAGCAGGCGCGGCAATGCCGGACAGTTTCTTTCCCATAGCACGGGCATGAAGTCGTACAAAAAAGAGTGCCAGATTATCTATAGCATCACGGCGGTCTCGCAAAGGCGGCAGCTTGATCGGAAAAACATTCAGACGGTAAAAAAGATCCTCACGGAAATTACCGGCAGCTGACTCCTTTCCCAGGTCTCTGTTGCTAGCCGCAATAACACGCACATCAGCACGCATTTCCTTGTTTCCACCTACCCGCTCAAATTTTTTCTCCTGCAATACCCTCAATAGTTTTGCCTGCATTGCCAATGGCATTTCACCGATCTCGTCAAGCATGATTGTACCACCGGAGGCAGCCTCAAACTTACCCTGACGCGAAGCAGATGCACCTGTAAATGCTCCTCGTTCATGGCCGAACAACTCGCTCTCCAGTAAATTTTCAGGGATTGCAGCACAGTTTACTGCAACGAAAGCTCCTTTCCTGCGCTGACTGACAAGATGGATATATCGTGCCAACAACTCTTTGCCCGTGCCACTCTCACCACCTATCAGAACCGTCGCATCACTTCCTGCAACTTCACCGGCCAATCGGCGGACATCAACCATTGCTGCGCCTGCAAACATTATTTCAAGAGGCGGCAGACCTGCAAGTTCACTTTCGTCAATAACATCCATCTGCTGTTCCATTCTATGAGCCACCAAAAGCCGATCCACAAGAGACCGAAGAGTCGCAGGATCTTTCAGCGGCTTGGTAAGGAAATCGCTGACACCTTCCTTGATTGCCACTACCGCCTCTTCGATTGTTCCAAAAGCAGTAATTAGTACAAAAGGTGGTGGAGATGAAAGAATCCTGCTCGCATTAAACAGTTCAATTCCGCTCATCTTTGGCATTTTAAGATCAGAAAGCACAAGATCGTACCTTTCCATCTTCAACTTAGCTAAACCGGCGACCCCATCAACCGCCTGGCTTACTTTATGCCCGGCACCTTCCAAAATTGCTGCCAACAATCCTCTAAATGTCTGGTCATCTTCTACAATCAATATATGTCCATTTTTCATTCACAATCCTTCTGGAGGGCAGCTGGCAGCTTAAGCAGGAAAATTGTGCCGCCACCCGTAGCGTCTTCAACGCTTATAGTTCCAGCACAGCCATCAACAATTTTTTTGCATACGGCCAAACCCAACCCGGCTCCCTTTGCTTTTGTTGTACAAAATGGTTCAAACAGAACTGCACGAATTTTCTGGTCAATTCCTGTCCCGTTATCTGCTATGGATAATTCCACCATATCGAAGTTGTTGCGTGCCGTCAGATTTATATTGCCGCCATCCGGCATTGACTGAATTGCATTAGTGAGAATATTTATGATAATCCTGTGCAACCCGTCTTCACTGCACCTAACAGTCAAATTATCAGCAACATTAACATTCAGAGTTATCCTGGATGATTCCAGCTGTGGAGCAAGCAGTTCACTTATGGCTGCGACAACACTAAAAACATTGCAAAAACCGGAGTGCACCGAATCTGCCCGTGTAAAAAGAAGAATATCATTAGCAAGATGCTCCAGCCTCAGCGATTCGCGCACAATAAGCTCGGCATAACCACGCTCCCTACCCTCTGGAAGGCGTTCTTCCAACAATTGAGCATATCCTTTGATTCCGGCAAGCGGATTCCGTACTTCGTGAGCCAGCACCGCTCCAACTTCTCCAAGACGCGCCAGTTCGTGCTGCCTGGCAAATAGTTTCTCTTTGACTTGCTGACGGTGTAAAAGCCAGTAAACTGAGCCACCCAGAACCCACCCGAGAGCAAGAAGTGAAAATATCAGAGCAATACCGAAAACAGCCCTTCGCATAACAGCCTCTGAACGCCAGGTATGCAAAGCAAGCCGAAGAACGCATGTTTTCCCTGAAAGATGGAAGGGTGCCTGAAATTCATAGACCTCCTCACCGGTACCAAGAATAATACGGCCCTCGGTGAAAGTACCGCTTCTTAGCACGCTCCTGAAGCGGTCATCTCCGAGTTCATTTCCGGTCAAATCTGAATTACTGTGAAAGAGGATTTTTCCTGATTCCGTAATAAGCATGGCGTATGCGATTTCATTTGCCTGAAACGAATCAAGCAGTTTCAGTGAAGAATCACGTCCGGCAATGCCCTCCATGGCAGATGCTATTGTCAGTGCAAGCCCTCGCAGATTGTCATCAGCAATAGGCCGGGCGGATTGATAGTTGCTTACCGCAAAGAATGAGAGAGCTGCAGTCAGGGATAATGCAGTTATGAGAGTAAGAATGACTATGGTATGACGCGGCATGAGTGGCAGCATTTCCTTTGCTTAATCAACTTTGGGAACGATACAAGTTATTGACATAATCCAAGAATGGTCTACCTCAATTTTTTCCAAGTGGTGGAGTCTTAGCAGCACTTTTGAGAAACCTGACTGAATCTTCTACTGTCAGTGGACGTGCCAACAGGAAGCCCTGCATTTCGTCACAACCAAGATCACGCAGATAGTCCAGTTGCTCAACAGTTTCTACACCTTCGGCAATAACCCTCATTCCGAGGTTATGAGCGAGAGTCACAACTACTCTGGATATTGCAGCACATCTCTTGTCCTTTGTAATCGCGGACACAAAAATTTTATCAATTTTAAGCTTGCTTACCGGAAGCTGACTCAAATACGCCAGAGACGAGTAACCGGTGCCAAAATCATCAATAGCAATCTGAATGCCCATTCTATACAGAGCGTTCAGAGTAGAAATCGTTGTGCTATAGTCTTTCAGAAGAGCCCCTTCAGTAATTTCAATCTCTAGGCAATCAGGCTTCAGCCCTGTTTCATCAAGTATTTTTGAGATCCCCGACGCCAGTCCAACCCGATACAGTTGAAGCGGAGAAAGGTTGACCGCCAGCCGTGACGGAGCACATCCACACTTTTGGCAAAGAATATAGTGTTCGCAGGCAACCCTGAGTACCCATTCACCAATTGGTTCAATCAGGCCAACCTCTTCAGCCAAAGGGATGAAGTCATCCGGCGATACAAATCCGAACTCAGCATGTTCCCAGCGGATAAGTGCCTCCATTCCTACAATTCTTCCATCATTCAGAGCCATTTGAGGTTGAAAACGGAGGGAAAAATCATGTTGGCTCACAGCATGACGAAGGTCACTTTCCATCAAGAGACGACTGAACTCATAGGCATTTAAGTGTGGTGAAAAAAAGCAGTAATTATTTTTCCCCTTATCCCTGGCCTGCTGCATGGCTGAATAGGCGTTTTTTATAAGTGATTCTGCGTTCTCACCGCCATCTGGGTACATACAGATTCCCAGACTACAGTTAATAACAAGTTCGTGGTTATCAAGCACAAAAGGAGTTGCGAGCGCCTCGAATATTCTCCCCGCTACAAGTATGACAGTGTCCTTGTCCGGAACATCAGAGAGCAGAAGCATAAATTCATCTTTACCAGGCCTGCAGAGCGTATCGTCCTGACGCATACATCTGGTTAGACGTGAGGCAACCATTTTCAGTAAATTATCGCCGACACCATAACCAAGAGAGTCATTAATTAGTTTGAATCGGTCGAGACAGAAAAACAGAACCGCTAATGGTGAATTGCCCCGACCGGAGTTGGCTAGAATCATTGAAAGCTTATTATAGAACATAGACCGGGTCGGCAATCCGGTGACAGCATCAGACGAAGAAGGATGATCAGATCCTCTGGAGATACCCCGCGACGCCCCCCTAATACTTTCCAACTGCGCTATTCGCGAACGCAGGGCGGCAACTTCAAGTATAAGCTGTTGTTTAGTTTTATGCTTACTAATCATGATTTTTCCGCCAAAATATTGTTAGATGGTCATAAACCGATATATCCACTATTATTGAGCAGTATACATAAATATCGCATTAAGCTCATTTTCTTCCTTTTTTGTCAAAGTGACAGGCTGCATGAGTGACACAACTCTGATCTGACGCGGATTTTTTAACCAGATATTAAGGTTTTCACGGGTCCATGACTGCTTATCCCTGAACGTGGCGGGATAATATTCAGAAAACAGCCCTGTCAGATTTGGAGCAATATCGCCTGATCCAACAGAGCCAAGACGTTCACTCAAAAGTCGATGGCAACTGCCGCATTTTGAAGAGAATACATCAGTGAACTTCTTACCGGAACTGCCAAAATGAACCTTGACCGGCGCAGATTTGTCCCGCTTACTTCCCTGTGAACCGGCGATGATTATATTTAAAAGCGTATTTATAGATTTTTCATCAAGATGAAAATCAGGCATAGCAGCAACAGGTCGCAGAATTGAGTTAGCCATATCCTCTGGCGTCTTGTTTAACGCAGAATCATCAAGATTTACTGCAAACCGGT
>CAJBRY010000648.1 GCA_903958085.1 uncultured Geobacteraceae bacterium | reverse complement strand
GGCAGCGGCCGGATGGATGTGTGCATCCAGTATGGGGACGTAACACTCGCAATTGAGCTGAAAGTCTGGCGGGATGGCGAGCCGGACCCCTTATCCAAAGGCCTGGAGCAGATCGATGGCTATCTGGGGGGATTGTTTCTGAATACCGGCTGGCTGGTGATCTTTGACCGCAGAAGTGGTCAGCCCCGGATTCATGAGCGGACATTTACGGAGTCCGCCACGACGAAATCCGGCAGGGCCATCACCGTGATACGGGCATAATCCGCACTTTTCTTGCAAAAGCTGGCGGGGGAAAGGTTGTTGAAATACATGAAATCAGTCGAGAAAACCAATCTGGTGCTTCAAGCAATCATTGACTGTGTGTCGGACTGGGTCTGGGAAGTCGATGCAGAAGGACTCTATACCTATTGTTGCCCGAAAGTCGAGAAGCATCTGGGTTACCGGCCCGATGAAATGATCGGCAAAGGCTTCTATGATTTCATGAACGATGAAGCAGCACAGCTTACGAGGATTGCGTTCAAGGAGTTGGCCAAACAGAAATTAAATATAATTAATCTTGAAACTGGGTGTATCGCCAAAGATGGCCGTAAGATTCTGTTTTCAATTACCGGGGTACCGATTTTCGATGAAGCCGGCGATCTGATGGGTTACCGAGGTGTCGGTACCGATCTTACCGAACACAAACAAATGGCGGAAAAGCTGCGGATCAGCGAGGAAAGATACCGCCTGATTGCCGACAACGCCGGCGATATCATCTGGACCATGGATATTGACGGCAGATTTACCTATATGAGTCCATCTGTGATTAAAATGGGGGGCTATACTCCGGAAGAGGCCATGCAGCTATCCTGGGAAGAGATTCTTTCCCCGGATTCTTTTTCCCAGGCTCTGGAAATGATGGTTAAAAACATTGCTGACATCCAGGCCGGACTTACCATACCCGCATATCATATAGAACTTGAACAACGGCGCAAAGATGGATCGATGATCTGGACCGACGTTAACATGACCTTTGTGTTTGGCAGCAATGGCGATTTTAAGGAAATCGTCGCAGTCACACACGATATCAGCGTGCAAAAGCAGCGGGAAGCGGAGATCAAACGGCAGTCCAGTTTGATTAGCGCACTGCTCGATTCAGCGCCCTACATCATCTTCTTCAAGGATATCGATGGCGTTTACCTGGGTTGCAACCCCCTCTTCGCTGAATTTGTCGGGAAATCAAGAGATGAAATTGTCGGATGTACCGACTACGATCTTTTTGACAAACAAGTCGCGGACCTTTTCAGGGGTTACGATAAACGCGTGCTGGAGTCGGGCCGGACGCGGCACAACGAGGAATGGGTCACCTATCCCGATGGCCGAAAAATACTTCTGGACACCGCTAAAACACCTTATATGGAACAGGATGGAGCACTGGTCGGAATACTTGGCATCAGCCGCGACATCACCGCCCACAAGAAGGCCGAGCAGGAAATCCAAAATATGAACCAGATGCTGCAGGTGCGGGTGGAGGAGGAAACGAATCGCCGCATCAGGCAGGAACGGCTCCTGGCCAACAATGTGCGTCGCGCCGCCATGGGGGAGATGATCGCGGCGATCTCCCATCAGTGGCGTCAGCCCCTGAGTACGCTGGCGATGATCGTACAGCGCGCGCACGCAGTTGGAACGATGCAGGGTCTTACGCAGGAATATCTTGATGAGTTCAATGCCAGCGCCATGCAACAGATCCTGCACATGTCCGAAACCATCGAGGATTTTCGCAGTTTCTACCGTATCGATAAGCAGCAGGTGATGTTTTCTCCTGTCCGCTGTATTTTGAAAGCCCTGCGGTTGATCGAGCAACAATTCGCCAGCAGGGGAATAGAGATCGATAAACAATTCCGGAATTTCGACTCTCTGCAGTCCCTGGGTTTTCCCAATGAGTTCATGCAGGTTATCTTGAACCTGCTCAGCAACGGCAGCGACGCCATTCTCAATCGAAAGAAAACCGAAGGCCAACCGGAAGTCGGGCGCATTGTCATCGATATTTCGGTTCGGGAGAGCGACAGCATGATTATCGATGTCAAAGACAACGGATGCGGCATCCCCGCTGAATTCGGCGCCCGGATATTCGACCCCTATTTTACTACCAAAGACGAGAGTGACGGTACCGGAATCGGCCTGTACATGTCCCGCATGATTGTGGAGGATCGCCTCGATGGGAGGCTGTTCCTCATTGAAAGTCCGGACGGCGCCATCTTCAGAATTGAACTGCCTTTAAGGAATAAACCATGACCGATCTTAAACAGTTGACCATCCTGATTGTCGAGGATGAAAACGACCTGCGGCGCGAAACCGCTGCGTTTCTGGAATTGTACTTCCGTAACGTATATCAGGCTGCCGAAGGCAGGCAGGCCCTGGCCCTGTTCGACAGTGAAAAGCCGGATATGGTCATCACAGATATTCGCATGCCGATCATGGACGGTATCGAGCTGGCGACCTGCCTGAAGAAATCTTCTCCGGATACCCCGATTGTTTTCTGTACGGCCTTCACCGAAACAGACTACCTGCTCAAGGCCATAGAACTGCAAGTAGCGGCGTTTGTGCGCAAGCCGGTGCAGGTAAGTGAATTGATTGCTGCGCTTACCAGAGCTGCGGAACCCGTTTTGCTTCGGCGTCAGATCGGTACGCTCTCCAGCGAACTGACAGCATTGGTGGACGGTCAGCTTGGCAGGCATCCACTCCAGCAGGCGGTGGCGGCACAGGTAGTCCGGGTGGCCCCGACAACATACAACGTCCTGCTGCATGGAGAGACCGGAACGGGGAAATCGCATCTGGCAAGCATCATCCATTCACTGAGCCCCCGCCGCGACAAACCTTTTGTTACCATTCAGTTGAGTACCGTGCCGATACATCTATCAGATAGTCTGCTTTTCGGGCATCTCAAGGGCGCCTTCACCGGCGCTGACCGGTCCCGTGCCGGCCTGGTGGAGGCGGCCGAAAGCGGCACGCTTTTTCTGGATGACATTGAATCCTGCCATGCCGGTGTGCAGGCCAAGTTGCTGCGTATGGTGGAGCAGAAAAGCTTCACACCGGTCGGGAGTAATGTTGAAAAACGGCATGATGTCCGCATCATATCGGCCAGCAACCTAGATTTGAAGGAAGAGGTCGAAGCCGGTCGCTTCCGGGAAGACCTGTATTATCGGCTGGCCGATATCACGATCACGCTGCCGTCTCTCCGGCAGATGCCGGAAGCCATCCTGCCGCTGGCACATAAATTTCTGCGGGAAACAAGCGACGAGTTGGGCCGGGATTTGCCTTCATTGGCCGATGACGCCGAAGCGGCCCTTTCCGGAATGCCGTGGCCCGGCAACATCAGGCAACTGAAAAGCATTATTCGTCGTGCCGTACTTAACGCCGATACCGTTATTACCGGTGCAGACATTGCATTGTCCGCCGGTGACGCCGTGCATCAACCCGTACTTACTACTGGCATCGAAAATCCTCCGCCGCCGTTTCCTTGCAACATGGTCGATCGTGAACGCTGGTCTATCGAACAGGCTCTGCGTTTTTGCGACGGTAAAAAAATGAAGACAGCCGAGATGCTGGATATGAGCTACAACACATTCCGGCGCAAGCTCGAGAAATACGGATTGTAGAAGGCAGAGGAATAGTTTGCCGTGCTGTCGGATGTTGTTGCACCGGCGAAGATGTGATTAAATGTAAATACAAAAGAAGTGCCCCCCTACAGGTTTATCACCTCAAACACCCGAATCCCCCCCATGCAGGTTTCAATTTTGGGTACCCATTATTGAAAGTACTGTCCATTTCTGACACCTCTCCAACCTCCCCATATTATCATAACTCACTGTAATATCTACATCATAACTTCAGGCACAGTTTATGCTCTATGTCCAAAAGCAAATGGACGAGCGCAACGATACATTGGAATCCAGCGACAGGTCATACCTGTGCCGGTATGCTTTAGAACCGTTTGAAGATTGCTACTGCAGCAACCTTACCGGGAAGAGCATCCCGAGGATTGTTTTGTACTGCATGAACGACTACCGGCTGTGTCCGGTTTATCGCAGGTGCGTGTTGAAGAAAGGGGGGTGAACATAATCGGTAATATTTCACGGTGGATAGGTACTCGAAGATGTCAAACATGTGTGACATGTTGAATGTAGTTATTGAGGCATATTGTCGGGAACAGGGAATTACAATGAAAATGTATCAAGCATGGCTATCGGTTGAGCGCAGAAGAGCTGCGCATAATCAGCCGGCTCGATATCCGGCAGATGTCTATTGCTGCTGAAGCCATCGATGGAGACATCAGGCGATCCTCTTCATAACTTCTCGAGGCACTGAACACATAAAGCAATATTCAAGATTGCTGGTTCATGGAGGTGGTACGCTACAGGATGCTCAGCCATTGTTGATTCAAACATCACAATTTTACCAAAGAAAGGAAGTGCTTTAAATGAGTAATACGTCATGTCAAAGAAATGTAAAACATCGCACAAAGGCAAAGGCAGCGGGCGATCTGATCGCCCTTCTCATTGGTATATTTTTGTTTTCGATTGTCGCGACAGGACTTGTCCCGGCGTGTGCGTTTGGCTCTTGCTCCGTTGATACTAATGCCCTTACCGTTAGATGCTCAGATAACTGCACTGACACGGTAATAGACCGTAGTACTTACACTATTACCGTGGAAGATGCGACTTTCACATCTCCTGTCGCTATCACTGGCCTTAGAGTCAATGTATACGGTTCTGTTAATTTTGGTGATGGTACAAATACAATCACTGCCGATAACATCCTCGTGGGAAGTAGCGCGCCAGTGCTACAACGCCTCGTCATCAATATCAATGATGGCGGCACTCTCGACGTGTTTAGTGCTTATCTATATAATGCCAGTATCATTGCCGGATCAAACAGCGAAATCACCACTCGCGGCGAGATTGTATCGGATTTAGCAGCCGCTGCCGCTATCTCATTAGGCGAAGGTTCTATACTTAATGTATCGGGAGGAACGATTTCCGGCGCTGTCGAAGCAGCAGCTGTTGAAGTGACAGGCAATGGTACTCAGGTCAACGTCTCGTCCAGTGCAGGCCTGATAGGATCTGGTGGTTCAGCTATAGATGGTGGTAATTATAGAGACATGCATATCGTAGTGGACGACTCTCCTATGTTCAATGGTAATATTTCAATGGGAGGCGGCGGCAACCACCGCTTGACCGTAAACGGCACTCCTACGCTCAAGGGTAATATTTCAATGGGAGGCGGTGGCAACCAATTGACTGTCGAAAGCGGCGGCCAGTTCTCATGGTATCCTCAAAAATCGGATTATCATGTAACCATGGGAGATGGCAACGACACCTTGACCTTGAACACCAAAACGCCAGGATTTACCATTGATCATTATGTGGATGGAGGAGGTGGCACCAATACCCTGGACCCGAGTGGCACATTCCAGCCCGATCCAGCCGATATCGGAGCAGATAAAATCTACCGAAACTTTGGATCGTCTTACACCGTAACCTATGACGGAAACGGTAGTACGGGCGGAAGTGCGCCGACTGACAGCGGCACCTATTTGGAGAACGCTACCGTTACCGTACTTGGCAACACCGGCAGCCTGGTTAGAACCGGTTATACCTTTTCAGGATGGAATACTGCATCAAATGGAAGCGGAACAGACCAGGCCGCTGGTTCAACATTTACCATGGGCGCCGCCAATGTAACTCTTTATGCCAAGTGGATCATCGATACACCTACCCCTGGACCTGGTCCAGAACCCCAACCCCCTATGCTATTGGTCAGCCCGGCTGTACAAAATGCCGCCAAAGAAACGGGCGCAACCACATTTTTAGTGGAAAATGGCGGTAATGGAGCAGCGAACTGGAGTGCGGCTGTAACATCCGGCAGCAGTTGGCTGACCATTACGTCGGGAACCAGTGGCGTCAACTCCGGTTTTATTACCTGCGGCTATACGGCAAACACCAGCGTTCAACCACGAACCGGAATCATCCGGGTTACAGCCGATGGGGTCGCCGGCAGCCCGGTAGATGTGACAGTTACCCAGGCAGACAGT
>CAJBRY010000647.1 GCA_903958085.1 uncultured Geobacteraceae bacterium | reverse complement strand
CACTTGGAGGAGATTTTACAATGCTTCAATTAAAAACCACAGGTATCAAAGAGTTCATTTTCCCGATGGATAACGCAGTCGAAGAGGAGTGCCAGACTGGTACATTCTGCGACAAATATTTTAGTGAATTCCAACTCGGGAATATTGCACCTAAAATCAAAGAGGGTCAAGAACCAACCAGATTTATGATTAAAGGACTTTCTGCTCAGGTGTACGACCGTGTGCGTGAAGTCATGGATAAATCTGAATGGGTACAAATGGAAAGACTCTGCCTTCAATATGGGTGTGTTGATATCAAAAACTTTATTGATGATAAAGGCAAAGTTGTAACCATCGAACTGGAAAACGGACTATATGGTAAATGTCTTCCAGCGGAGGTTATAGATGCACTTGGTTTTTTTTCGCAACTACGAACCGCACTCGCCAGTGCAATCCTAAAAATTACCAGATCTCAGCTATAATAGCTTCAAGTATTTTTGCTATATCTCAGCTCGATAATGAAGACCGAGTTGGGATATACTCTTATATTTATGGATTCGATAAAGATGGACTTCCTATCAGGGACTGCTCCAAATGTTCCGACGTATTTAAGGAAAAGATGGGATGTGGTTTTGATGAAAGATTCAAGGGCAAAGGTGGACGTAGAGGTAAAGCAAAAGATGATTCCATAGACTATAAAGGCATTTGTCCTGCTTGGTATAAGAACTCTGTATTCGTCAATGATTTTGTCAGGATGCTAAATTGGAAAGACAATCTTGGACTTATGAGTGATTTACCCAACCGATTTCTTCAAGGATTGGAGTATTATGAGTATATCTCTGCGGTAAAGAGAGCGGAGGAAAAGGACAAATAACATGGCCATTGAAACAGGAATCGTATGCAATGTAAGTGCCGATACATCTCAGGCAGTCCAACAATTCGCAAACTTTAATGCCGCTGCAACATCTGCAAATGCAACTTTAGATGCCGGAACTCAGGCCATGATTAACATGGGCAAGACCATGGAAGGAATGAACGCATCACTTCAGAACCTATCGAGAAGTCAAGCAGTCGCAAATACAGAGTCTGATAGTTGGATGCAAAATATTCTTGGTATCACTACTCCGATGGGAATGTTGACCAAGGGATTATCTGTTTTAAAAGGTGCATGGGCTGAAGCTAAAGTCGAAGTCGCTCAATACCAGAAATATGCCCAGCAGATAACTCAGGGTGGTAAAACAACCTATGCCGAAGCGAGTCAAGAAATAAATGCAATAGCCGCATCCACTGGGAATCTTATCTCTGTGACTAAGATTGCCACCGATAAAAACATTCTTCAACGGAATGCCGTAAAATTAACCAATGAAGAGATGGCTTTGATTTATAAGTCTGCGATCGGACTGGCTCGACAAACTGGACAAAATATAGATGAGGTAACTGAAAAAATCACCAAGTCTATATCCAAAGGAACTTCCGAAGCAATGATGGAATATGGTCTGTTTGCTAATGAATTAACCGGGACTAAGACCGAAAAGGTCAAAGTTATAATGGACACATTTGCAAAAGGATTCTCAAATATAAGCATGGAAGCTCAGACCATGGGAGAAAAATCCCAGAGGTCATTAAACTTAATGGAAGCGAGTGCCATCTTAACAGGACAAGCTCTGGAAAAATCTGTACTTGAACTTAAAAAGATTGAAACTACTTTACAGGATAATATTAAGGAATCTATAGCATGGGGTGCATCGCTCTTAACAGGAAAAGATATAATCCTGACCAAACAAGCAGCTCTTGAAAAGATGCTTAAAGACTCCAGAGAGATGACCGGAACTTACAAAGACCAAGAAACTGCTCTTGAAAAAACTGCGGAATTACTTGGAGTTAATCTATCGGAAATAGGTGCAGAAAATGAGGGAAATACTTTACGCAACGAACTAATTCAACAGGCAATAGACTTGGAATCCACTTTATATGTCACGAGAAAAATCATAGCAGAGGGTCGTTGGGGAGAACAATATGATGAGAAGAAATTCTTAGAGGAAAAACTCAAGACGCAACAAAATTTATTGAAAGCACTTGAAGATGAAAAGCAACTTATAATGGCGAAGGCCAAAGGTAGCAAAGACGAACAGCAAACTGCAAAAGAGATAGCTGCAACAAACGCTGCAACAGGTGCTGCTAAAACCAGAATATTGGCAATCCAGAGGGAATTAAATAAACTATCTGGAGCAATGGAAACAAGTTCCAAGACTTCATTGGTTAATCTCAATAAAGCATGGAACGACGTAGACAATAATACTAAAAAAGCTCTTATGTCTGGTGTAGATTATTTTAAAAATGCTTTCAAT
>CAJBRY010000646.1 GCA_903958085.1 uncultured Geobacteraceae bacterium | reverse complement strand
GTAAATAAAAAGAAAGATACAGCCAGTTATTTTTTTGCCTCCAATTCCCTTCCCTGGTTTCTGGTGGGAAGTTCAGTTATTGCAGCCAATATATCAGCTGAACAGTTTGTAGGAATGTCGGGGTCAGGGTTTGCAATGGGTCTGGCAATTGCTACTTACGAATGGCTTGCTGCCATTATGTTAATCATTGTTGCCTGGTGGTTTCTTCCGGTATTTATCCGGAAAAAAATATACACTATGCCTCAGTTTCTTGAGGTGAGATACAACCGGCGGATAAAAACAGTACTGGCAATCTTCTGGTTGTTTCTTTTTGTATTTGTAAACCTAACATCGATCCTCTATCTGGGAGCTCTTTCATTAACCACAATTTTCGGGATTAAGCTTGGTTATGCCATTGCAGGACTTGCTGTTTTTTCAGTATTGCTTACCGTCGGCGGAGGATTAAAGACAATTGCAAATACGGATGTTATTCAGGTTTTGTTTCTGGTTGCAGGAGGGCTTACTACGACAAATCTTGCACTTAATGCCGTTTCGGACGGGCATGGAGACGATAATGGTTTCTCGGTTCTTATGGAGAAAGCACCTGAGAAATTTCACATGATTCTACAAAAATCCGATCCCAATTATAAGTATATGCCCGGAATAAGATCAGTGCTTGGAGGAATCTGGATTGCCGGCATTTATTACTTCGGAGCCAATCAGTATATCATCCAAAAAGCTTTAGGGGCAAAAAACCTGAAAGAGGCACAGCGGGGAATGGTTTTTGCCGGTTACCTTAAGCTTATCATTCCCGTACTTGTTGTCCTTCCCGGCATAGCAGCCTTCGTGCTGAAAGCCGATATCACCCGGCCTGACGAGGCATATCCCTGGTTACTTAACCGATTTGTACCTTCCGGAATAAAAGGATTTGTTTTTGCTGCTTTAATTGCTGCCATTGTATCATCGCTGGCTGCAATAATAAACAGTGCTTCAACCATCTTTACAATTGATATTTACAAGAGCTATTTTAAACCACTAATGTCGGAAGTGAATCTTGTAAAAACCGGCCGTATCTCAAGTCTGGTAATGATTGCAATTGCAGCTTTGATTGCTTCAATGTTATCCGGTATTGAACAGGTTTTTCAATTTATTCAGGAATATACTGGACTGGTAAGTCCGGGTATTACTGCCATGTTCATTCTGGGCATTTTCTGGAAAATGACTACTGACCGTGGCGCCTGGGTTGCAGTAATAATTACGCTTCCTGTACCGCTGTTATTGAAGCAGTTCTTTCCGGGGATGCCATTCCTTGATAATATGGCTGTTTCATTTCTTATTATATGTACCCAGATGATTATAATGTCGCTGATGGAAAAGAGCCCCGAACCGCAGACAATAAAATGGGAATTACCGGCTGATATCTTTCATAATACCGACCGGCCATTCAAATGGCTCTCGATGGGAATAGTCGTTATTCTCAGTTTGTTATACTTTCTTTTCTGGTAGAATTGAAATAATTGAACGGAGTTTATCGCCGTTCAGAAATTGCAATCTGCAAAGATCAATTGGAAAGAGAGAGATCAGGATAAGTTCTTTAACCTCTTAATTGTGTTGAGTGGGTCATCAGAACTGAAAACAGAATTGCCTGCAACAAGCACATTAACACCTGAACCGATAAGTTTTGCAGCATTCTTTGTATCAATCCC
>CAJBRY010000645.1 GCA_903958085.1 uncultured Geobacteraceae bacterium | reverse complement strand
GTCTGCTACTTTTAAAGCTTTCAAAATCTGAGCAGGTTTCAGTTCGTTTGATCTTACGCCTCTTTTAGCGTCACATATTCCAATTCCCAGTGCTATGTCAAAAGAATGTTTCACCTAAATCCTGCAATCTGAATTTATGAAGCAAAAAGCACCTATAGTTAATCGATAATCGGTAACAATATCGGCTTTATTTTGGGCAACTCGTTACACATTGCCAGCTACGGGCTCATTTTTACCTCGTTCGTGATGATGCCGAGAGCTTATGTAGTGCCATCATAACGTACTACACCACGGAGTTTGTTTCACCCTGCTGGACTACGTTCTGATCGGTATGTTTTTGTCAGTCAAAGCAAAGTTCATGGGTCATCTGCTCCCAGGCATCCCACTGTTCCCGGTACAGGAACTTCTGAGGAACCTTGAGTGTTAGCTGTCTGCCTGATGACACAAGTTTGCCGGCCAGTCGTATCAACCAGAGACGGATTGTTTTTACTTCCCACCGTTGTACGGCGGCACCGGTTAGGAGTCCCATCCATTTGAGGATGTTGTAGGCCAGAATCCCGCACTGAAACAGAGCCGAGTTGGCAAGAAATTCACTCGTCCGTATATAACCGGCGCCCATCTGGCTCTTACATTCTTCGATCCAGGTTTCGGAGGTGGCTCGTTTACCATAATGGCGATGTGTTTCCATGGGACTCTTCTTCTCGGTGGTTACATAGCAGAAGCTGTCATAGATCGGAGTTTTGTACATGTCGTCGGTTACACCGGTCTGGCACCGTACTGCTACAAAGAGCCTGGCTTTTGACCATGTTCCGCACTGATGACTGAAAGTCGTCTCTTCCCAGCCCGGATGTTTTGTTGAGATGACCCAGTTCTGCTTTGCGAGAACCTGATCCAGATTCCTCAGTTTGACCTTGATCAGGTAACCAGCTTCAACGGATTCGAGATAGTCGAGCAAGTCACCGTCAAAGAAACCGCTGTCGGCACGAAGAAGGTACTTTACGCCTTTGCGTAATCCGGCCATAAGCTCTTTCATAAATTCAACGGAGCCGTTACTGGTATAAGCACTGCCGCACCGGTACCAGCTATGCAATATTTCCTTGGTTTCGGCACAGAAAGCCAGCAGTGGGTGATATGCCAACTGTCCTTTTTTGTGAGGATTATACCCTTTCTGGGCGCCCTCCTGCCGACCATAAACGCCCTGTACTGTTGAATCCATGTCGATAATCATGTCAGTCATGGCGCACGCAAGTTTACGACCGCTACGAACCATGCGCTTCCAAACCTTGTCACGCAGTTTTGGAATCAGTGATTCCATCTCAGAGATGTTGCGATCTCGTACTGACTTGATGATCCGACCAAGACTGGTTGCATGCGGTACTTTCTCCCATCCGGCACAGCGGGAGATTATCTCATCACCGCATATTTTGGAAACATGCTCTAAAGCAGTTGCTCCGGCTATCTGGGCACAAACCGTCATTTGCACTGCATTTGAAAAACTGTACTCTGCATTGGCTGCACGGGCAGGAGTTGACACCATGTCGTAAATCATTTTATCAACCAGGAGCGCGTCCATGAACTTCAGAACCGGAATAAGTCCTGCGTTGACTGTCATTCCTTTGGCGGTGGCTTCTACCTTGATTTCTGGTTTCTTTACCGATGTCTTTTGTGATATCGTTTGCATGAAAAAGGTGATACCCCCTGTTGGTTTGATTGGCGTCTAACTACTAGGGAATATTACCTTTTTCCTCGTTTATTTGCCACTTATTTCAATAGATTGCAGGATTTAGGTATCATCTCGTAGAGCTTGGCATGATCTGGGGTAAGTCCTTCTTTCTTGATGATGGCGGCTATGTCTGCAACTGAGTGCATGTGGGTGGGGCGAACACCTTCGTGCGCTTCTGCCTGGGAGTTCTTGGATTTGTGTTGGTTAGGCT
>CAJBRY010000644.1 GCA_903958085.1 uncultured Geobacteraceae bacterium | reverse complement strand
CTCCCTCGATATTCATCTGTTAGTTTAAATCTCATGCAGCACTCCGTCTTATACTAATTCGCAATCAAACGTTAATTAATTTCTTGCTTGTGCATAATACCAAGTAAGCTTTCAATGATTTATATTGTAGTAATTGAAAGCAACTTGGTATTAGAAATAGAAACCTAACATCGCTGTGTAGGTTTCCTTGTCAAAGCTGAATAAATCAGCATTGGACTTGTTATCTGTATAGTTAAAGGCAAAGGACGCAAAACAGTATTTCAGGAACGACTGACTCAGTGCCACCGTATAAACGTTTTTGCGGTCAACCCGGTAATCCGGGTACCACCACTGAGCAGGCGCCGTCAGGTACTTCCGGTCGTTCCACCGGTATCTCAAAAATAATTCCGTTTGTGTGGGGAACCTAAGCAGGGTGGATATTCCGTAATACTGACTGTCATAGCTATAGAGGCGCGTCTCATTGTTGTTAATCCGGTTGTTGGCATCCGCCGTCTCATAACCTGCCGTCAGGGAAATTACCATCTTGCGGTCGAAAAAGTAGACGTTCGGATTGATTTCGTAACGCCGCGTTACATTGTCCATGGCGTTGTTGGCGGTTTCGGAGGAATAATCGCGAGTATCGGTTCTGGTGAAATTCTCGACTTGGTAGGTAAAGGCGCCTTTGAGGCTGAAATACTGGCCGAGAAAAATCTCATAGCTCGGATCGAAGTGTACGATATTAGACAGGCGGTGGTCGAAATAGCTGCTTCCTAAACTCTGGGACAGGTATCCAACGGGTAGCTTCAAGACGCTCCACCGGTTCATCCACCACGGACCGGTGCTCACATCGGTCATGAGGTAGTTGTATTTACCGTATTTCGAGTAGGCAGTGCTGTAAAGGGACACATCGCTATTCCACATGAAGCCATGTTTAGCGCCGAAGTCATACAGAAGATTAAATCCCATAGAGTTCACAACAGCTCCGTCGGCCACTTTGGCCGCATCCTCGGCCAGAGTGAATGTGGATGTCCCCGTCCCGATGTTCAAGGTTCGGTTGTCCGGTCCGGCGCTGATGTTGGTGTCCCACATATATCCCATAGCAAACCTGAAGCCCAGGGTCAGCTGCTTCTGTTGCTCCTTAATGGCTGCCAGCATCCGGTCAATGTTTGCCTGCACTTCTTGCGGCGGGTTGGCGGCCTTCACGGTCATTAGTTCTTTCTTTGCTTCGTCATATCGCGTCAGTTGGAAATAGGCGGCGGCCAGTTCCAGTCTCACCCGATGCAGATTGGGGTCAACAATCAGCATTTCCTTGAACTTTTTGACAGCCATCTCCAGATTGCCGGTATTCATGGCGCTGGTACCTATCCACCACATCACGTCGGTTGTCTCTATATCCTGGGCAATCTCGTTAAAGATGGGCAGGGCTTTGCTGTACTGGCCATCGTAATAAAGCATCAGGGCTTCAGCCAGTTTTTCGTCCAATGCGGTCAGTTTCTCCGGGGTTTCCTTGCGCGCTTTCTCCAGGATGATCTGATCGCTTTGGGCGCTGCCGACTCCGGATGCAGACTCCGGTTGTGTCGGGGGTGTTACCGGCTGCGTCGTCGGGCTTTCCGGTTGAATCACCGGCGTTTCTGGTTGTGTCGCTGGAGGGTTCTGAGCAAGTACGCCAAACGGCAGGAAAAAGAAGAAAAAGACAATAAGTAATAGCAAAACTTTCGGTTGACGGGTCATCAGCATGTTTCCTCCCCTGAAGTAATTATTTCTTGTTTGATTTTTTTGATAAGATATTGATTTTTCACGGGGTAAGT
>CAJBRY010000643.1 GCA_903958085.1 uncultured Geobacteraceae bacterium | reverse complement strand
TCTGTCTGTTTCAGTATATTTGTCTTATCCATATTACAACAGTGTAATAATAGTAGCTTATTAGAAGGTAAAATACGGATATTATTAATTACTTCTTCTTTGATGTGCTCAAGACCTAATGGAGTTAACAAGGACGTTCTTCTTATACTCTCTAATCCGCCAAACTCAAATACGATCTTATTAACCACCATCATTACAACCAATTCTGTATAATGCACCTCGTTGTCAATATATTCATCTGCAATTCCATACAATCTCTTGGCAATATCACATAACACACCGTGATGATTAGCATTGTTCTGATAATGTATGATGTCATCTAGCAAGTTAACTATTATAGGTATTTCATCTCTGATTATTTTATCAGCTTTTTTTATGGTCGCTAATGTTGACGTAGTATTTATAAAATCCTTGATAAATCCCATAAACCACTCTCCATTAAAAATCGTAATCTCCACAAGCGAATATTATTCGCGAACACTACAACCCACAATATGTAAAAGCAAATATTTTCTACCTATGCTGCATGGCAAACATTAGGCTGGCGCTGTACTCTCTGCTATGGGGTACAACCATGAGCACATTGTTAAACAGTATAGAAATTGGTGGGAAGATCAAGGAATTTCGAAAGCGCAAGGGACTTTCTCAGGAGGCTCTTGCCGAGCTTATGGGTTTGTCATTCCAGCAGATTCAAAAATATGAAAGTGGCGTAAATAGGCTTAATACTGACAAATTACAAGCTATTGCAAATATACTTTCAGTTCCAGTAGCATCATTCTTTGAAGATCAGCCTATTGAAGCACTGCCGTTTTCCGAACAAGAGCGGGAGTTGATAGAATCATTCAGATCTATCAAGGACAACAAAATCAAGAATTGCATTGTCGAATTCTCCAGCTTTGCCAGTTCAAAGTAACTTCTTGCCAAACGGCTTCTTACCAAAACACACTTTTTCCTTGCCGCGAATAAAACGTGAGTCATCCATCCGCTTCTGGCACCCCCGTTGGGGTCTATGGGGGGCTTTGTCTTTTATGCTGAATGCCAATGACTTAGTAATTAGAATGAGCTGTTCAGATTTTATTACGGCATCTACTACGGCATAAACAAAAAAGCACCTACAGAATTAACTGTAAGTGCTTGAATTTGCTGGTCGGTGAGACTGGAATCGAACCAGCGACCCCCTGCTCCCAAGGCAGGTGCGCTACCAGGCTGCGCTACTCACCGACGAAAGAATGTACTTATAGCATTACCTAAATTATGATGCAAGAAAATTATTGTTTGGCAGTTATTTGTTCGTCTACTGAAGTATGAAAGAGGGAGTGCTGGGGGTCTTCTGAACAATTGCATACGTGCCGGAGGGGGACAGGAGTCATTTCACATTTGAGAGTCCAGCAACAATATCGAGAATGCTTTTTTGATGGCCCACTGCTTTGATGTTCCTGAAGCAGGTGCGCTACATCCAGAAGAGAGTATTTTTCTGGCTCTTCAAAGGGATTTTGTCAAGGGGAAAGGCGGGGGATCAGGCGGGGGGTAAAATCAATAGCTAGAAAAGCCCCCCCCGTCGGCAAGGTGACCAGCGGGGGGAAGTAAAATAACACCTGCAAACAGAAGCCTACTCCCTTGGACTTGCAAAAACAAAATCCACTCTGCCTTGATAAACCGGATTATAAGCATCAAAATCTGCAAAATATTCTGCCGGTGGATTAACCAAGTCCGAATTTGAATCTGAAGTAACTAAACCGATCATTAGATGATTGATATCTGTTTTGAATCCAACAAAACCATGCACCGAGGTGGAACTTGTAGAGGTGTCTGTTCCCCAGCTAGTACTGGCATAAACAAAAGTTTTAATCTTTGACCCAATGTCATAGCCGCTTTCTGAACTAGAGTACAAATAATGCTGCATGCTGCGAGGAACATTAGCAGTTCCCCAATTTGCCGGATTAAAATAGGCATTCATGTCAATTTCAATTCTGTCATTAGCTGTAAACCCGTCAAGATTAAGCGGTGTCGCGGGTTTGTCGTGGAAATGAATTGTCACGGCGTGATCCGCCAGATCTGCATTGCCGCCAGAAGTGAATATTGCGGGAGCATAACTGCCTGTTTCAGGGTCAAGATCACTAGCACTGAACACTCCGTCACCGTTTTGGTCGATAAAAGCTCCACCATCAGCTACGATGACACTAACGTGCGTTTGCTGTGTATCAGGCCAGATAAAATCAACAAGAACTCCGTGCCCCGCACCT
>CAJBRY010000642.1 GCA_903958085.1 uncultured Geobacteraceae bacterium | reverse complement strand
TCAAGAATTCTGAACAGTGTATAATTAATCGGGTCACCATCAAAGCTTGTAACTACGTAACGTTGCCCGCCACGTTCAAAATATCGGTCGGCCTTGACAGACAATGTGATGCCGTTGTTATCTGCCGCAAATACATCCAGGCGTCTATCCCGCTCCGGCGAAAGAGAGAAAGCGGCAAGAATTGAATCAATCATATCCGGCTGGTTTTTGGCTGATATGTTGTGAATCGGTCGTGTGTCCCGCTGTGCAAAAGATTTGAGTGATGTAAAAGGCTCATACATTGAGAACCCCTCTTTTTTTAAGAACTCACCCAGAGAAGGCGGAAGAGATGTCCTACCGCTGTTTACAAGAACAACGTCTTGCTTTATTAAACTTTCAGCTGTTTTTTCAACCTTGAAGTCAGAATGTATAGAAAGCTTTGGATCTACACCGAATTCCATGCTGAAATTTTCTTCAACCGAATAAAAGCCAGCGGCCTCTAATAAGGAGGCCATAAATCGTCTGGTATCTGCCGGTGCTTCAGAAACAATTCGCAGGGAAGCATCTTTGTCTTCAATCAGTGATTTTACAAGAGGAGGGATACTTCCATTCTGATCAAGAATTATTCGACCACCATCCATTCTGGCAAATGTAGGGTACCGTTGCGGATCAAGAGTTAGGGAAAAAGTCGAAGTTTCAAGAGTCAAGGGTTTCTGCTGCATATTGTTAGCAGGTATAATGCGATTCCATGAGTCATATGTTTTTGCCACAATTTCCTGATCAGAAATTGCCTGAAGAGGAGATTCTAAATTGAATGACTGTTCTGGTGCAGAAGAGCCCTTGGAGCTTTCGGGGCGTGCAGTCTTTAGCAGTTTTACACCAAGATTTTTTGCTGCTCGTTTTACGCGGGTACGCTGAGGTTTCGGATCAGCTTTTAAGCCTGAAAGTGTTTGTGAGTCAAGCTCAAAACGCGGATCCATTGCCGCACTAGCACCATTAGCGTGTAGCATATGGACAGCTATCCAAAAAGTGCCGACAAAGAGAACACGGATGTATGAGTTAAGGTGCATCTTGTCTCCGCAAAAGTCATTTATGCAATGAGCATACTTGTAAAAAAAAGAAAGCAATATCTTGCGCTGTAAAATATCAACTCAATTTAACGACACAACAAAGGCTTTAATAATTCCATTTTTTTTGTAAATTATTAAATCCGCTTTGTTTTGAATTACTCCGTTCTCGACATGAGTGCCTGCTTTATTGCTTCGGGAAGTTATCTGATATTTTGAGCTTCCGGCAAATTCCGTTAATACAGATTTCAACAATATTTCTGAAACAGCTGTTTCTTTTGATATTACCTGCACAGCTTGAATTCGGCCTGAGGCTGTAAAGGTCCTGAATTCAACCTCATTTCCAGCATATCGTTCCCACCCAGGATTTTTTGCAGCATAAGTACTGTCAAGGCCTGATACAGGAATAAATGTTGGAATGTAAGGTGTGACTGCCGTCTGTTTCATTGAAGTAGAATGCGGATTTTGAACCGTACCAGAAGGTGTAACGACAGTTTGAGTAGGTATGGGAGTTTTCGAAGGTATTAAGCGTTGCTTCAGGGCACTCACAATAGCAGGCTTTTGTTTAACAAAATACCAGGAAGCTCCAGCGCAGACAATACATGCAATTACCACCAAAGCGCTAAGCCGTAAAAAACGAGATCTAGAGCGATAATTTTCCTCAAAAGCTAGAAGAAGATCCTCTGGAATATGTTCTTCCTCTGGAAGATTTTTCTTGCTGATTTTAAACTCGGCAGTTGGTGATGCATGAGACAGAGAAAAATTATCTGGCTTCGCTGCTGATATTGGAGATTTATCAATTATTTCTGGTTTTACTGCTAAAGAAACTCCTGTTGAAGTTTTTTTGGCCAAGTCGTCAGCAGGCGCGTATTTTGTTTGTGACGAACGCAAGGGTGGTGCAGAAACTACTTTCGATTCAGGTGTAGTTGTGAAAATAACTTCCTGATCGGTTTCGTGCTTGGGAGTATTC
>CAJBRY010000641.1 GCA_903958085.1 uncultured Geobacteraceae bacterium | reverse complement strand
CTAACTGAAAATCGCGCATGTAAGCGCATAGAGGATCTTTGCAGCTTACTGTTATCCGTAGGACATTATCCTTGAAGAACAGCCAGACTCCAACACGTAATAAAAACAATTCACGCCATATTTTGTAGCAATATTTCATTGACATACAAGCGTGGCTACCCTATAATGAATTGCACTGAAAACAATTTCATATCAAAAAAACAGGAGGGTTTATGAAACATTTAGGAATTATGATCGTAGCGGCTTTGGTGCTTTTTACGGGGACGTTTGCATATGCTCAAAACCCTCAGTATGATATTACTGGACTGTGGAGATCGCAAGACCCGGGGACATCGCAGTTTTTCCAGAATGGCTCTGAAGTAAAGCTTATATATGTTAACAGGGGATTCAGTCACTTTTTTAACGGAACATATGTCACCCCGACAATGATCAAAGGCACCATGCACCGCCGTAACCGTTCCAACGGTTGCATGACAATTATGGCCGTAACATTTAAGATGCAATCCCAGGACGCCTTAAGTAGTGACTGGGTTGCTCAAGATTCCAACTGTGACCTGCGTGAAGGACAGAAAGGTTCCGGAAATTCACAAAGGGACAGAAAACTGGAAGAAAGCACTTGGTATTGAAGAAATCTCTTCTCAGCACATAAAATAAAAGTATCTACTGATTGCGGATTGTAAGAAGAAAAGACTGATCCGATGTTTTTCGGTCTCTCGTAATTTTGGTATCCTTTCTGCTAAGCGCATTTTACGAATTTATAAATTTATGCTAAGTTACAAGTAGAAATCATTAAATTACATGGATAAAAGCACAATGAAACGAATATTTATCGCAATGTTCATTTTTTTCAGCTTATTCATCTTCTTTACATCAACTAATGCAATGGAATTATACAAGTGTATTGACCGTGATAATAATATAGTTATCACAGATAGCCCGCAAGACGGAATGAAAGACTGCATGTTAAAGGATTCATCAGATGATCCTTCGCCAAAAGAACGCGCACAACAGCAAACAAAATCGTATAAAAACAGACAGGAATCACAAAGAGAAAAAGCTGAAACAGAAGCACAAAGATTAGCAGGAGAACAAGAAGAAGCGGCACTGATAAGAGAAGGGAACAAATGCTATACTCAAGTTCTCAATGTTATATCCGGCGGCTCTGTTTCTGACGTTTATTATTGGCGTATATGTAAGGACAAGCACGGGAAGATTGTTAGTAAAAGAAGGATCTAAATTAAGAGAGTCCTCAGCCTGTTCAACTTAATGACGGGAGAAACCGGTCTACTCGACTCAAAAATTGGAGAAGATAACCTGAGAAATGCGCGAATACCTAAGACCTTGGAAGTTGACGACCCTTGCCATTGGTTTGGGGCTATTGCTCGTCGGAGCAAACTACTACCATGCACCTGATTGGGATTACAAGATCAGTTTCATCATGGCGATATTGACCTACCTGACGGCACCATGGGCTGTGCGGGTCGTAATGGCTCGTAACTGGAAGATGATGCTCCTCGGGCTGTTGTTCTACTACTTCACCGTTGATGGATGCTACTGGTTGTATTGGCATACCGTCAATCCTGACGCTTTGGTGATGCGGGAAGCGAACTTCTACGCTTCGTCATGTCTGTATTGGCTTTGTGGGTTCATCTGGTTGCACGATGGACCACTGAAAAAACTCTTTATTCCTCCGGTCGGTAGAACTGACCAGATGGATTGCTTCGGAAATGAAAAATGACAAAATCGGTTAGTTGGGTCGGATGGGGCAAAAGAATCTCATCACTCGCAGGATTGGCATTGCTACTCTACGTAGCGTATTTCACATATTCACTGGCGACAGCTAAAGATCGGATGACTGAAGTGTGTAATCAGATCAAACCTGGCATGACGATAGTCCAGTTGATTAAACTGGCTGAAGAACATGGACTTGGCCATAGAAATCTGCTCCCTGGAACAAAGTTGGTTTACCTGGCCGAAGCTAGAAGTTTTGGGCGGCATGCCTGCAGGGTTGAATTGGACGCTGGAATTGTGAATAGTGCGACCTATAACTACGCCGACTGACTTTGTCGCCAAAGTTCTTGACGGGACGCTATAAGGTCATCCTGTACTACACAACTGGGCAGAGTCAGATAAAGTTGTTGATTTGAAGTGAT
>CAJBRY010000640.1 GCA_903958085.1 uncultured Geobacteraceae bacterium | reverse complement strand
TGATTGCCGGCAAGTCTATGCAGTTGGTGGCTTTTAGGGATCAATGTTACGTTGCTTGTTTTTATATCAGGTTGGAAGTCATCGTCAACTTTCAAAAAACGAAAGATATCGCGCATCATTTCTTGAGGAGTTTCTCGCCAATCCTCATACAGGTATACTTTAATTTGTTGACGAGGAAACAAATCATACCAAGTAGACAGTTGCTTGTAGTAATAGCCATTAGATTTGTGATAAAAACCGGAAAACCAACCTTCCTTCAAGCGTGTCGCTTCATGAGCAAGTGCATCAGAAAATGACCTGGCTGGTTCGATATTTTTTTGACGGAGAAAAGTGTAATGTGAATAAGCACGATCGGCAGGTTGTCTAAGTACGGCAATGATGTGACTATGAGGTAAATGCTGTTTGATCCGCTGTGCTGCTTCCGTTGTACGCAGATAGACTTGCGATGCTTCACCAATGACGCGTTCATGCTTTGAATCTGCAAAGAGAAGCATATAATCGCGAGGCCGCCAACGTGCAACCCGCCGACAAAAGGTCCCATTTGGGCCTGCAAGGACAGGTGGCTCTCCCGAAAAAGCAAAGAATAAAGGTTCTTTGATTCTACTCATAAAAATATCGGGATGCTGTTTAAGGCAGTGATAGAGTGCTGTTGTTCCCGATTTGGGTGCCCCAATAATGAAAAAATTAGGTAATTTCATGTCGTTTGATCCATTGTTTATTTTTTACGCTACGGACGATATTAGCAAATCGTGAATCGGCTTTCAGGCGCAGGGCACAGCTAATCCATAGCGAGTTACTACGGACTTCCGGCACTTTGAACAAGGAATAATGTTGATTATAAAGCCGATAGCATCGGAGTCCAAGGAATGAGGATCTCTGGCATGCTGACCTCCAGCGATCAGCCATCTTTCGACGCAAAAAAATGTCCGGTGTCTGTGCCAGACGGGCCAACCATAATCCGGCGCGCTGCAAATCTTCCAGGGTTGCTGAAACCATGTTTCTGGCGAGGCAGGAAATTATATTAAAATCATTTTGCGTGGCATCGGGGTACATCTGAAAAAAATAGTTTTTGCGAAACAGATTCATATCTGTAAAAAAATCTTTTTTATAAATGATGTGCGTTTGCAGGGGATGACTTCGATATTTGAGTAGGATTTGAGGCACATTCCCAAGCTTATAAAGCAGTGCCAATCGCGTTAATATCTCATAATCAACAAAAGGCGTGTCTCTGTTGAAAAGATGTTTTTTGGCAATTTCTGTGCGCAGCAGAGAACTGCCATGATGCAGGCTGACGCGAAACAACAATTCGTTACGAATTGCTTCATGTGTCTCTGGAAACCAGAGGTGTCCACTCTGAAGGCCAAACCTCTTTAGTTGTCCGCCGCAGATGTCCACGCCGGTTTTCCTCATCCAGGCGAGTTGGATATCAAAACGCTCAGGCAATGCAATGTCATCATTATCCATATGTGCGATCAATTGGCCCTGTGCCATCTCTATCCCTGCATTTAGTGCGCCAGCCTGACCGCAGTGATTGAGATACAGTGGTCGGATCCGTGCATCCTGTTCAGCATATTGCCGGATGACATTTATGGAAGCATCCGTTGAACCATCATCCACAATAATGAATTCAAAGTTTGAGCAGGTCTGCGCCAAAATAGAGGAAATGGCTTCTGCAACATGGACTTCAGCATTATAGACGGGCATTACAACGGATATCAGAGGATGTCTGGTCGAAACATAGGACACTTTTTAACTCTCCTGAAAACGATGTTGCCTGCCGTGTTTCGTGATCTTCTCAATGTAATTTGTCCGTATCTTTTTTAATATATCGGGAAGGCTGTGCAATTTTGAACTGGATTTAATCCGCAATGCACATGTAAACCACAGCATCAGTGATGGACCGTCTGATACGTCGCCAAATTGTCGTAATATATTTTTATAAAGCCGGTAGCATCCCAATCCCAGGTGGGATGATCTTTGGCAGGCGGAACGCCAGCGGCCTGCCATTTTCTTTCGTAAAAACCAGTCCGTAGTGTTGGATAGTTCTATCAACCAGAGGCCTGCGCGTTCCAATTCCGCTAAATCATGAAAAGGGATTTTTTCCGCAGTGTACGCCAATACGGCATAGTC
>CAJBRY010000639.1 GCA_903958085.1 uncultured Geobacteraceae bacterium | reverse complement strand
TACAGGAGAAAAACATGAAACGCTTGAAGCAATTCTAGATAAGTTAGTTGATTATTCTAACTATCATTTTTCCCTTGAGGAACAGAGAATGACTTTAGCAGGTTATGACGGGTTAGCAAGTCATAGAGAAGAGCACAAAAAATTCTCATGTAAAATTGAATCTTTTCAAAATGATTTTCAAAGTAACAACAAACAGTTGATGGTTGAAGTACCAACATTCCTAAAAAACTGGTTAATAGACCATATTCTTAAAACTGATGCTGAATTTGGTCGTTTTGCTAAACTTCTAAAACTATAAAATCAAGTAAATACGGATCTATTTCCACTTTGTGATGTAAAATTATCCTACTGAAAGATCGTAATCCCTTTATAATTTTTACCCTGCCAAAGACGCTTTCAGTAGTCTCCGGAAAATATTGCTCAAATACCTTATAAATCCGTAGATGATTTCCTCGAGTGACCAAAGCATATTCCACCAATGAAGCCGTAATTAGAAAGTTTCGCTTATTATAGTAGCAAAGTCAGTAGCGTTTGAACTATATTTGGCTTAACCAAATTGAATATCAAATAGTATCACTTCAGTGTGAAGGTAAAAATTAAATAGATTTTGTAATTCACGATCTGACTATGCTGAATATTCTAGGGTAGCCCCAATAAATATCTATGAACATCCTCTACATGCGACAAGAGGAAGTCTGGATCTCTTTTTTCGTAATTCCAATAAAGGTGATAAACATGTCCTACCTCTGTAAACTGTGCCGTATTATCTTTCTGCTTACTATACTGCTGACTGCGATATCAACTGTCTCCATTTCTGCTGCAGAGAATGTGGTTTCCACGCTGCAACTCACAGATGCCGAACGCGAATGGTTGAAGACTCATCCTACTATTATTCTCGCTCCAGATCCTGAATTCAAGCCAATAGAATACATTGATAAGAACGGAGAATACCAAGGCGCAGCTGCCGATATTATTAGACTACTAGAGAAAAGAATTGGAATTAAAATTACCATTGCTTCAGTGAAAAACTGGGATGAGGCGATGGTCAGATTCAAAAATAAAGAGGTAGATTTACTGGGTGCGATGGTTAAAACACCAAATAGAGAGAAGTTTGCAACGTTTACCGACACAATTGTAACTGTCCCTGGAGCTATATTTACTCGCAGAGAGACAAAAACAGACCTGACTCTACAGAATCTGAAGGGAAAAAAAGTTGCGGTGGTTTCCAATTACACCGCACATGACATATTAAAGGACAAATATCCCGACATTATCCTGGATGTAGTTCCGGATGTTTCCACAGGTCTGGCCAAAGCCTCACTTGGAATGGTAGATGCCTATGTGGAAAATATGGCCAATGCAACCTACTATTCTCAAGAGGCAGGAATTACCAATCTCCATCTGGCCGGCAGGACAGAATTTGATTACCGTTGGGGGATTGGTATTCGTAAGGACTGGCCAGAACTTCAGGGTATCCTCAATAAAGGTCTAGCGTCCATCAGCGAAGACGAACGGCAGCAGGCCATCAAACGCTGGATATATATTGAAGGGAAGCAATGGCGGCCATCTAAAAACCTCATATATGGAGCTGTCGTTTCAACTTTTGGGATTCTCCTGCTGCTGATAGGGTATTGGAACTATGCACTACGTAAGAAGGTTCACAGCCGCACCGTCTTGCTTCAACGAGAGCTTGATGAACGACAGCGCGCAGAATCTGCTCTCCAAAGCCTTACAAGTCAGTTGGAAGAACGTGTTAGGGAAAAGACTTCCGAACTTATTGCCAGTGAAGAAAATTATCGCCATATTTCCGGGCTCACGTCTGACTTTGTTCATAAATGTGCTCGGACCGGTAGTGACCCTTTTCGAATTCAGTGGGTGGGTGGCGGAATAAAGGCCATCTCGGGGTACAGCGCCGAAGAGGTCTATGAGAAAGGATGCTGGCTCCCTTTCGTCCATCCTGACGACAGGCAAGCTGTCATGTCGTATCTATTCAGTCTGACGCCAGGGAATAGTAGGACAATTGAATTCAGGCTGATTTCAAAGAATGGTGAAACCCGCTGGATCTCAGAAACAAGCGACTGTACAAAGAGTGAAAAAGAAGGGGAACTACTGCTTTTTGGAGCTTCAAGGGATATTACCGAGCGTAAATTGTATGAGGAAGAATTACAGATGACCCGCACAAGTGTTGAGGCGGCTTCAGATGCGATCTTCTGGATAAAGCCTGACGGCAGCATAACGGATGTTAATCCTTCAGCATGCCGTTCTCTCGGATATACGAGGGAGGAACTGCTTCGAATGAGCGTTCCGGATGTGGATGCACATGCTGACGCGGAGGTTCTGCTACAACAGTTTCCAGAACTTCGTAAGCGTGGTTCAATAAAATTCGAGTCAGCACATCGCAGGAAAGACGGCAGCGTATTTCCGGTCGAGATTGCAATCAATTATGTGCAGCTTGGGGGGGAAGAACGTAACTGCGCTTTTGTTAGAGATATATCCGAACGAAAACAGATGGAAGATGCGCTGCGCACCCGCGATGAAACATTCTCACTGTTCATGAAGTACTCACCGGTATATGTCTACATCAAGGAAGTGACACCGACCGGGAGTCGCGTTCTGCAGGCCAGCGATAATTTTAAAGAGATGGTCGGCATTTCCGGGTCAGATATGGTGGGCAAGATGATGGGGGAACTGTTTCCCGCTGAGTTTGCTGCGAAGACCGATGCCGATGACCGTGCTGTTGTTGCCAGGGGTGAGGTTCTTAAAATAGATGAGGATCTGAACGGACGCAACTACACCACTATCAAGTTCCCGTTAGTGCAGGGAGAACGGACATTATTGGCTGGCTATACTATTGATATCACGGAGCGCAAGAGGACAGAAGTTGCATTAATGGAAAGTGAGTCGCGCTTTCGCTCTTTGATGGAAGATATTTCGAGCGTTGCGACACAGGGCTACAAACTTGATGGAACTGTGCTTTTCTGGAACAGGGCATCAGAATTGCTTTACGGCTACAGTGCGGAAGAGGCCTTGGGAGCAAACCTGCTGGATCTCATTATACCTGAAGAGATGAGGGAAGGTGTCGCCGGTGCGATGCATCAGATGATTCAAAGTGGCGATCCTCTTCCGGCAGGCGAGCTTCTTCTCAAACGTAAAGACGGTGCCCGCGTACCGGTATTCTCCAGTCATGTACTGCTTAATCCTATTGGGAGAGAACCGGAACTCTTCTGTCTTGATATTGATTTGACCGAACGCAAGTTTGCTGAGGAACAACGCATAAAACTTGAGCAGCAACTTCTCCATGCCCAGAAACTTGAGAGCCTAGGCGTGCTGGCCGGTGGTATCGCTCACGATTTCAACAACATTCTCATGGCTATCATGGGCAATGCTGATCTGGCCCTTATGAGAATCAACAAGGAATCCCCAGCCGTCGAAAACCTCCACCGCATAGAAGAGGGAGCTGCTCGTGCCGCCGATCTTGCTAAACAGATGCTGGCCTACTCCGGCAAAGGGAAATTTGTAATCGAAAATATCGACTTGAACATTCTGCTCGAAGAGATGCTGCACATGCTGGAAGTCTCCATCTCCAAGAAGGCGGTACTGCGTCTTAACCCGCACACACCTCTCCCAACTGTAGAAGCAGATGCCACACAGATGCGCCAGATAATCATGAATCTGGTAATCAACGCCTCCGAGGCAATTGGTGACAAAAGCGGCGTCATCGCCATAACTACCGGATGCATGGACTGTGACCGAAGCTACCTTAAAGATGTCTGGCTCGATGAAAATATTAGAGAGGGACTCTATATCTATCTTGAAATAGCCGATACCGGTTGCGGTATGGACACAGAAACCCTGAGCAAGCTCTTCGACCCATTCTTTACCACTAAATTCACCGGACGCGGACTTGGAATGGCTGCAGTTCTAGGCATTGTGCGCGGACACAAAGGCGCAATTAAGGTCTACAGTGAGCCGAAGCGCGGCACCACCTTCAAGATTCTGCTCCCTGCCAGCAGTAGGCCGGTTGAAATCTTCAACGGGGCCATCCACCAAGATGACTGGAAAGGTAAAGGTACCGTATTGCTGGTAGATGACGAAGAAACCGTTCGCGGCATCGGATCGGAAATGTTGAAGGTCCTCGGCTTTAATGTAATTACTGCTGAAGATGGCAGGGATGCGATTGAGAAGTTCAAGGCCTCACCGGACATCGCATTCGTCATCCTCGACCTGACGATGCCGCACATGGACGGGGAGCAGTGCTTCAGGGAGCTGCGTCAGCTTAATTCAGATATAAAGGTAATTATGTCGAGCGGGTTCAACGAACAGGAAGTCACACAGAAATTTGTAGGCAAGGGACTCGCCGGCTTCGTTCAGAAACCATACAAGCTATCTGTTCTTAGAGAGGCTATTCAGAAATTTTTGTTGCCGTAAAAACATTTAGTCGCTCTGGTTATCTACCCTGCAACTGTAATAGGCGTTGGATGTGCTTTAAATAGGCAATTTCAAAATATCCTATTGAAAGCTCATAATCCTTTGATAATTCTTCTTTCCGACCAAAGCAGCTTTCAGCAGACCAATGAAATAGTTCATGGAAATATAGGTTGTTGGAGAATCATCTGTTCTTTTTTTCCAAAGAATCGGTGTGTAGAAGCTGCGGATAGAATTGCATCCACAGCAGAACTACCAGTAACGTGCCGATGCCGCCGATCAACACGGCTGGTACCGTTCCAAGCAGGGCAGCAGTAGCACCTGACTCAAACTCACCAAGCTGATTCGATGTCCCGATAAACATCGAGTTCACTGAACTGACTCGTCCTCGCATCTCATCAGGAGTCTCAATCTGAACAAGGGAAGATCTGATAACGACGCTGATGACGTCAGCAGCACCCAGTGTAATTAGTGCGCCCAGAGACAGCATAAATGACTTTGATACAGCAAATACAATTGTCGCAATACCAAAGACTGCCACGGAAGCAAACATTATCCGTCCCACCTTATGCCGGAGTGGATGCCTGGCCAAATATACCGACATGACCAGCGCCCCGGCTGCTGGAGCTGAACGTAGGAGACCAAGACCTAACGGTCCGGTAACGAGGATGTCACGGGCGTAGACCGGCAACAGCGCGGTTGCACCGCCGAGAAGTACCGCAAAAAGATCAAGGGAGATTGCCCCCATGACTACTTTATTGTTTTTGATGTATGTTATTCCAGCAAACAAAGACTTGATACTGATTGACTCACGCTTGGTTGGAGTGCGCTCTATGCGAATCAGTGCAATGATTATGCTTGCCCCCAGAAATAGTACAGCGACAGTACAGTAGACCGTTGTGACGCTCACGGCATATAAGAACCCTCCTATTGCCGGGCCAATAATCGTGGCGGTCTGGTTGGCTGATGCAGACCAAGCGATAGCGCGTGATAAGAAGTCGGGCGGGACAACATTTGGCACCAGAGCATGCATGGTTGGATATTCGAATGCCCTGGCCGCGCCAACTATGCACATGATCGCAAGTATACTTTTCCAGTTTAACCAGCCATTGTAGCTACCTAAAGCCAGCAAAGCAGCGGCCACCCCTTCAATGGCCTGGCATGAACGGGCAACAACTCGACGGTCATAGCGATCTGCAACATGACCAACTGCCAGCGTCAAAAGAAACATTGGCAGAAACTGGGCTAAACCCACTAATCCCAGATACCAGGCGCTTCCTGTGATAGCATACATCTGCCAACCTACTGCTACTCCAAGCATCTGGAAAGCGATGGATGAGGAGATACGTGCAAACAGAAATAGTACAAGCGACCTGTGATTTAACGGAGACATGTGATTTGATGTATGGGGAATAAGCATAATTGTCTATATCGGAAAGAAATTCACAAAACAAGTTCACCCACTGCTCCTTGGGTCTTCCAAAGGGCAATCCTGTCAACCACATATACCTATCATCTGAAACACTGGAAATATACTTTTTGCGATATACCTGACTGGTTTCCTGGCAAAACTCATTCAATCAGATAACACTCTACCTGTAAGGCAAATCCCCGAGACTGTAGCAGTCGTGAATAGGTACTTTTGAGTGAATTTTTCTGCTTATCCTTCTGGATGGCTTCTTCCTTTGAAGTTAAACTACGCATAGTTAAAGTGGTTTTCAGCAGGTTCCAGGCTGTTACCAAGTTTGAGTAGCAGACTCGATGGTAACGGCTACTGTGGCACGAAGCCATTCAAATTTTGCCTTTAGAACATCAAAATCCGGCCCAGAAGTTACAAATACTGCCTTGCCTTTGATCAGAAAACCTGCACCCGGTCCATACAGGCCTTTGATTTTACTGCTCCCCAGAGTTATTAATACTTCCGGATTGAAAGCAATGTTCGCCTCTGTTCTATGCATGTAACCGGCAGGAATCAGCAGACGACCATCTTTGGTAATATTTAGATAACTATTCCAAGTGTTTACCATATGCGGTCCATCTTCCCCCAAAGTTGCAATTGCGACCACTCCATCCTGTTTCATAATGTCCAGCAGTTTTTCCGGGACCATTTGTAATTACCTCCTGTGAAAGTTGTGAAGTATAGCTTGGTTTACGCCATTTAGGCCATACCCAAATTGTGTTATTGAAAATATACGCGGTTCGGTTTTCTGGCGTACCAATAAAAACAAATAGGCAACAAAAATGCTGTTGCCCATCTGCTACTCTTGAAGAATATGAACTAACCGGAAATGATTTCAATCCGCCTTAAACTCAGCAGCAGATTCGCGTGTCCAGGTAAACAAATCGTCACCGGAACTTGGGGCAAGAGCCAGATCTTGCTGATAAGTTTCAAGAGGATAGTCGAATTTACGTTTCAATACATCAAACTTGTTCAGAGGACTTCCATAAATCAAGAATGCTCTTGATTCCTTGTCGCTCCAGATGGAAATATACCCCTTCCACCCCTCAATAGACAGCAACCCTTTCAGTGTGGTCAGCACACTCATTGAAGGGGGGAGATGAAAGGCGTTGTAACCGCTGTAGCCACCTGGCGGAATTAAACGAAATGCTCCATACCCTTTCGAAGTATAACGTTTGACGACAACAGGATCTATGCTTTCCCAGTTGAGTTCTTCGTACGCTGTCCAGCCGCAGACCGGGCACATCAAGCGCCGTGCACTGCTCTCACCCCAAGCTTCGGTATCCACTCTGGCATAAGGAAATTCACACTGACCGCAACCTTCATACATGTCCTTTAATGGCATATCGTCCCCCTTTCAGTTACATTTTTCAACATTTTGCCTGGCTGAATGCTTTAACAACGAAAAAACCCTTCTCACACAATGAAAGAAGGGCTCAGTAGAAGTTGCGCCCTCTTTTCGGTAGCCCGGCCATCCTGTTTCCAGGATCCGAAACTTTGCGTCTCCGGGTTACCCCGGATTTGCCATTTTCAGAGAGGTTAAACAATATATATTTTGATCGAAGTTTACATCCAAATAGTTTTTTGTCAAGGGACAATCAACGAGCTTTTCAAAAACATAATAGTTTTTTCTGGTCACCAAGCAAGCTAAAATTTTTCATCAAGCCGCCTGAAATACTCAGCGCGGCACCAGTTTTCCACATCAACCAACGCCTGAAACGCTTCGCGGAAATCGGTCACGCCGATACTGAATACCCCGTGGCCGTAAACAATTGCTGAACCAGTTTTACCAATAACCGGCGGGACATTCTTTGCAATGCCGCCTGCACCGATTTCCCCAGCCACTACCGGGCTATTCCCCAGAAACCGGACTTTTTTACAATCCTTCCAGCAGTCCTTGATCAAACACGTTTTTTTCTCATCGCACAACATGCTCATTACAACAGCGAAACGGGGATGGCCATGCAGGATGGCACGACAATTTGTGGTTTCGAAAATGGAGCGGTGGGCAACGAGTTCGCTGGAAGCAGTGATGCCTACAGTCGAACAATTAGTGAATGGAACCGGATCGATACATCCGGCCAGCTCGTCCAGACTGGATGCGGTTTGCGAAATATATATCAGGTCTCCGTTCGAGTATGAAATATTTCCGAAGAATGAATCAACCAGGCGCCTTTGTACTGTATAAAGTCCGACACTGGCAATCTCTTTCAGAATAATATCCTTCTCAAGAAAGGGGCCATTTCTAAATTCAAGTCCATCTGATGAAAGCGTCGGTAGTATTTCGTAGCGGAAATGATGAAACGCCTCCTTCTCGCCGGGAAGCATGAATCCATGCTCTATAAGATCTTCAAGGTATTTGATATAAGTTGAGTGAAAAACTGAAGACCAGTTTATGTAAGCCTGCTCGACAGTCAACGCACCGGCTGCAATTATTCCTATTCCTTCGACTACAATTCCCTTGCGGTTTCCCAGCAGGACTGCAATTTTATGCGCAGGTTCAGGACCTATCTCATTCTTTCGCACAATCGGGATGTCATGCAAAAAGGTGCGGGTTTCTGTGTCTCGGGGCACAATATGGTGCTCCTGATCGTAAGCTCTCTGGATAAGAAATTCTGCAAAAGGCAGCGCTGGTGCAGCAGCCACCAGTGCAAGACAATTGAGTTTAATCAGTATCGATTCAGAGAGTGATGCCAAAAATGGTTCGCCGTCAGAAATCATTACATCATCCTGAGCGGCAAAAGCGACTTGTCCCGCAAGGACTGATCCGTCTGAAAACAGTTTTGAGGTGTATTTTACAATCTGGTCTAGCATCAGGGGGTAGAAGCTGGAATGTTGGTGAACAGTATTGATCCGTCGGAAAGAGTTTCGCTTCTGAAACGTGGAGCGCGTTGGTTGCTTGCAACCTGAGTTGTTGCCGGTAAAGTGATGCCGCTGTTCGGTAAAAATGCCGAGGTCACATTGTTTCCTGACTGCCAGGCCTCAAAATGAAGGTGAGGCCCAGTGGATCTTCCGGTCGAACCGGAAAGGGCAAGAATTGTTTCAGGTGCAACCTGCTGCCCTTGAGTCACCAGGAGTCTGCTGTTATGAGCATAGAGTGTGATTACGCCGTTTTCATGTTCTACGACTGCGGTGTTGCCATAACCTGAGCGTGCACCGCTATAGACTACAACACCTGAAGCAACAGGTTTGATCTGCGTTCCGGTCGGGATTGCAATGTCGATACCGTTGTGTTGTCGCCATATCCCGTCAATCGGATCAATCCTCATGCCGACCTTTGACGTTATTGCTCCGCCGACTGCTGGCAGATGCGGCTCAAAACCAGTTTGGGTTTGATCTTTAAGATTAAGAGAAGCTGAAACGGCTTTGAGAGCGATCTCGTCGAGAGAAATATCGTGGGTCTTCTGCTTCTTTGACGATTTATGCTGTTTGGCTGCTGTGGGTTTTCGATCCTTGATTATAACTTTAGCGCTCTTGTCGCTAGGTGCATCGGTAAAAGTTTCTACACCGTCAATCGTTACGAAACGATATATATCCGCATCAGCAAAAGTGCTGAACAGGCAGAAAAGAAGAGTGAAAGAGAGTATATGCAAACTATTTACACCATGTAGATATACAACAGCATCATTTATGGTCTCAGTCAATTGTACTTGTTGTTCGGCACTTTTTCTGATAGTTATTTTCATTCTGTAAGCATATATCATTTTACTTAATAGTTCAATTCATCTTCGGGGTGCCTGAGGTGTTTCAATATTACGATAACGTTGTACGCGGAACTGAACGTGAGGATATGCTTGTCATTCTCCAGTTTATGCAGGGGATGATAGGGCAAAAATTTTCATTTTTAAATTACTACAAGGAAATTCCAGTTTCATACGATGCTACTTTGCTTAGCGTTGAAAATGAGATGGCGGAGTTTGCCGTTCACGAATATCAAGCCAAAGTAATTAATATGGAGAAGCAGACCCTGATTCACCATCACCAAATGAGTTCATTTCCGGAAGATATTATTGGCGAGGCGTTTTATGTAAGCTCAGCAAAAAAACGTGTAATTCTTTGCAATTTTGGATATGCGAAAATACGTTCTGACATGAGACGATTTGTACGGGTCGTCCTTGATAAGCCTGTTGAGGCAGAGATAATTTTTGAAAGCGATATATTAAAAGGGAGCGTGAAAGATATTTCCCTTGGTGGCGCAGCCATTGAGACAATATCTTCCGACCTCCTGCAGCCGGGGCTTGATATAAACATATTTTTAAAGCTGCCTGAGCAGAATGGCGAATCTAAGCTTGAAGTAGGCATGAGCGCTACTATTGTCAAAGTAGTCGACACATCCGCACCATACATATGCTATGTCGAATTTCATGCAGAAAAACATTCCCAACAGCACATCGCCTACTACATAAATCAGCGTCAGGTTGAGATAATAAAAGAACTTAAAGATTTAAATCTTTGATTTATACCATGCATGTTTTTTGTGCAAATCTCTTAGCGAGATGGTTGTTTGTTGAGCATTTATGCCGTTAGTCGGCCGGATATTTATTCAGGGTGCCACCTCAACTGTCTTAATTTATTGCAATTATTGTTATGATTAAGTAATTGGCAAGGAGCTTGCTTTCAGGATGGCCGGTTGGCATCAATAAGACTGCCGGCATTAGGATGCGAGTCTTCCTGCTTTCAATAAATGTACTCTAAATATCAGGAGGGTATTGTCGTGAAAAAAGTCGAGGCGATCATAAAACCGTTTAAGCTGGATGAAGTAAAGGAAGCACTGAATGAAATCGGCATTCAGGGGATTACCATAAGCGAAGTTAAGGGTTTCGGGCGTCAAAAAGGACATACTGAATTATACAGAGGCGCTGAGTATGTAGTTGATTTTATTCCAAAAATAAAAATTGAGATCATTGTTTCAGATTCTATATTGCCGCAGGTTGTTGAAGCGATTGAAAAGTCTGCTAAAACCGGACGTATCGGGGATGGCAAAATATTCGTTACCAAAATTGAAGAAGTAGTTCGCATTAGAACCGGTGAAACCGGGGAAGACGCACTTTAAGTAATTCAAAACCCGAAAGGAGTAACAGATGACACCGAAGCAAGTTGTTGAATTTGCCAAAGAAAATGGCGCGAAGATGGTAGATTACAAATTTATGGATTTTGTTGGAACCTGGCAGCACGTTTCAGTACCCATATCCGAATTCGATGAGGATACCTTTGAAGAAGGTCAGGGTTTTGATGGATCTTCAATTCGTGGTTGGCAACCAATTCATGCTTCAGACATGATTCTGCTTCCT
>CAJBRY010000638.1 GCA_903958085.1 uncultured Geobacteraceae bacterium | reverse complement strand
ATCAAGGAAAACCGTTTTTTCTGCCCTATTTGAGATCAAGCAGATTGGCAGGCAATGACACGGAACCAAAATCCATCAGCTGCGTTTTTTCAACTTTAACTGTACTTCATGGTCTCAAATAAATATGCATGGATATAAGCAATGGTTTTAGGCACTACATATTTATTTTTTGTAGATTAGCAGTGCATATTTCCTCGCCGTTATTGGAATAGATGGTCGTTGAATGAACATACAAGAATTAGATATTGCAGACGATTCAGAATGCAACGCCAATATGGTGCCTGTTGAATAATTTTGGCACTACACTGGCAGACCAAAAAAATAAATATGGATTTTATTCGATATATATGAGGCTCGACCATGCCAAATACTGGCTGATGAGCTCAATAAACCATGAAGCTCGGTTAAGTCGTTTAGCTTCTTTTCAAATATTTTTTCTGATTTTCTATAAGACGCGCAGCATTTTTTCGTTTATCAGCACCAGTCTTTTCAGCAGCAATACGATCGGCTTCGTTTTTTTCAGCTGAAATTCGCTCAGCAGAGATTAGTCGTTCTGCGCGCTGCTTGATGTAGAGTGCCTTCGTTTGCTGTTCATCTCCGCTACACTCAGCAAACAAACGAGTCCACAACCCTTTGTCCACGGAACCTGTTTCCAATTCCGTTGCGATTGCTACATAGATGTTTTCTTCGTCCACTGACACTTCCAATTGACCGGCAAATGATGCATTATCTCTATCTGGTGAGGAAGTCGGTATCCCTATGGCAATGTGACGATCAGTATTGGGAAAGATTGGGGCGTCACTGGTATTTGCCATGAAGGAGACAGGCGATCCTGACGTTTGCGTTGATTCCCTGATGACTTTTGTGGTAATATTCTTAGTTCTCAAGAAAGAGCAAACACCAATGGAAACGAGAATCGGAAGAGCGATATGGAAGAATAGTCCCATACCACCATCTGGATTCAATGCTGCTTTTCCACCTATAACCCATATAGACATAAATCGAACCACTCCAGCAATAAATGCCGTAGCAAACACACCGCCGATGAGCCACATTATGCTGATATTTATCTTTTTACCATCCCTCTTGCGCATAATTAACCATACCATTGAAAAGAACAGCAACGCGCTCGCAGATTGCTCCCCTAAAAGACTTGCGAACACTTGATCCATGACGTTCTCCTTTCTTATCGCCCTAACACGAAGCTCCCTGGAGCGTTGGTTAGGTGTTACAGTTCCGGTCACATGACCTTAAACTGGTCCGCAAACTACAATCGTTCATAGACAATGCTGGTGATAAAATATCAATATTAAATCATTTGGCCGGTGCTGAATTTGGTAAATTTTCTGGGGCACGTTCATCCTTGCCTACAAGCTCAGGCATTTTTATTGCCACTATATCAACGCGCACTATGTGGTCGGCTTGCCACTTACCAGCACGATATTCAGGTCTGGAACGGAGATTGCCAAGTACATTAGAGCTTTGTTTGAAGCGATTGGCATTCCATTTTTTTGATTCAACCCTACCATCTGAATAAATTGTTTTAATTTCTGCCAGCCTTGAAATAAGTAATTGGGTTTTAAATTCGCCTGGGTCAGATGGGTCTAAGCAAATTGGTAATAGGTTACCAATTGCATTGTTTTGTGAAGTGAGTCTTGAAATAGTTCTTGGCGAAGTAATTGTTTTAGATGTTGATGGGGGAACAAACTTTGATTTACTTAACGATGATAATTGAATACTAATATCTATTGACCTTTTGTCATTCAAGAACTTCTGAGTTGTTGTAATAACCCATCCGTTTTGATGGCTATTTGCTGCAGCATATTCTTTTGCAACTTCGACTGGCACTTCAAGTGCTTTTTTAATGATCCCGGGTTCATCAAATAACACTGCTACTAGATAGTCGAACTCCCACGAACGAATGATGTTTAATTGCGTTGTTGGTGTGCCTTTAATTTTTCTTGATTTAACTTGGTATAGCTTACCTTCTTCGGTCTTTATATCTGCACTGGAACCTGAAATTT
>CAJBRY010000637.1 GCA_903958085.1 uncultured Geobacteraceae bacterium | reverse complement strand
GACTATTGGAATCTGTAAGAACAATAATACGCTCTGAAAATCGTTTTTCGGAACGGAAACCACGAAGCACTTCATCGTAAGCAGGTGATCGCTGACTCTGGAGAATCAGAAGATCATACCCAAAAGAGGAAACCGTACTCAGTTGCCACAAGGTTGTTATCAACAGAATAAGGCGCCTCAAAACCGGAACCTCACTCCGCCTTCAACCCAACGACGGTTGTTGCGGTAAATTTCGTCCAAATACTGCTTGCCGTTAAATATATTGCGAAGAGAGAAGAAGAGCTCTATCTGCTTGAAATCTCCGCTAAACGGAGTTGAGTTCAGGTGCATATCCCAGAGCATGCCGTGGTAACTGCCGTTATGGTAGGACTCAGCATTCCAGAAGATGTGGCGACCGGTCAGAAGACCCTTAAAATATTTATGATCGTCGAACTGTAAGCCTAGGTGCAGGGTTTGGCTTGGTACATCCCGGACTACAGAATGATCCGGACTTCTCCTGGCATCAACATAGCTGTAACCAGAGTGGAGCGAAGTATTGAGCAGTTGTGCTGTCCGTGCTTCAATCTCAGCGCCCTGTTTAATCTGCCGTTCACTTCCGATGGTGGAGTTAATGGAGTTGTATGTAGTTACATCTCGAGTGTCGTTACGGAATAGTGTACCCTTCAGCCACAGATATGGCACTGCACTACTTTCAGCGCCTATCTGGCTAGTCCAGACCTTTTCGCTTTCACGGTCGAGAAGGAGACCTGGCAGGCTGAATCCCTTGGCGGTATAACCTCTCAGCAGTGTGTTATCTGTTAATTGCCAGGTTAATCCCAATGAAGGGCTGAACTGGTTGCTGGAACTACCAGTCAGATCATATCGTGCGCCTGTCGATAGTGCGAGATCACCGACGCTGTAAGTGTCATTAAGGTAGAAGCCCCAGCGATTAACCCGCTTGTTGAGCTGATCCACGCTGACAAGCGCATCGTTTGAACGCATTATTGCGTGTTGTAAGTCAACTCCGGCTACCAACATATTTGCTGGTAGCCGCCAGAGCAGCTTGGCACTCCCCCCAGATAACTGCTCGCTGTATTTTAGCGCTTGTTGTGGCTGCCCATTACTCAGAGATGCTACATCGATACCGGTACGATTATCTGAATGAAAACTGTCAAATTTTATTTCTAAGCGATTTCCAAGTGGTTGGATAAGGGAAAGCCCAAGGATTAAACGTCGCGCATCGTCGTTGCTTTTTACATCAAAAGGAGCAAAAGCGAGTTGCCCACGACCATGTTGGGCGTAGTTTAGTAGCAACCCGGCCTGTCCACTTTGCGGGAGTTCCCAAGTTAGGCGGACATGCCCACTTGCACTGTCAAAGCCGGTGTTGGGGCGGAATCCAGCCGATTCAAGATGCCCACCCGAAAGATAGTAGCCTAGACGGTCAACCGTACCTGATAACTCACCTCCGGCATCTATGCTACGCCGTTCCCCAGAAGCAATGGCAAGCATTCCCCCTGCACTTCGTTCAGGCTCAGGAGACTTTGTTATAACATTGATCACACCGCCGAGAGCCTGCCCCCAGGCAGATGAAGCAGCCCCTTTGACAATCTCCACCCGTTCGATGATCTGGGCAGGAATCCTGCCTATATCAGAGTAATTGTCCCCAAGGTTGTTGAATGGAATTCCATCCAATAGCACTTGAACATGACTGTAGTTGGAACCCTGGATTTTGGTATACGTAAGGTTGACCGAACCGACCTGATTCTCCATCTGTATACCTGGAATGGTAGTCAGGATATCGATCAGAGTATGGGCGTTGAGTGCCTCAATCTCTTTGGCTGTTATAACAGTAGTGTTTTCTGGAGTACGTGATAGTTGACGCGGCAGTCGGCCTGCTACAGGATCTGCTACTAGGGGTTGCCCAAGCAGTCTTAATGTTTCGTCCTGATCTTCGGCATGTGCTCTTGGGGGAATTAGGCAGAGAATCGTTAGGAAGAAAAATATGTGCAAATAGGTTCGGGCATACATGTTGCGTCTAGTTAGCATTATTTATGCCGTACTGTCCATACTGGTTAAGGCACATCAAACAAGAGAGGAGGTGATTGCAATGGATAATCGTTACATGCTTGTTTTGGAGGAAGGTACATGCCCATTTATGGGAGGACCAGATTTTGCCTGCTGCTTTGGTAATCTAGGGCTGTTCCGGTAAAATTGTGTAACCTGTTGTGTCGAGGGGGATTAATCCCCCTCGAATTTATTTCAGTGAGGTTTTGCAATGGAACTCTCCAACTTTATAAAAATATATAACAGCGCAGACAATCAAGATAATATTTTGATCTATTCCACCCTGCGAGGGGCAACTCTACAGGTGTCCAATGGGGTTGTCGAAGCATTGCATAACGGTACTCTGGAAAAGGGCGAACAAGAAACCCTGGTACGGCTTGGCATCCTCGTGCCGGATGCGCAGGCTGAACAGAGGCAGATGATAGGGTATTTCGATTGGGCCAATTCCAACGCGCGTCGCTATACCGCCCTGATAACACTGAATCTTGATTGCAACCTGGCTTGTCCCTACTGCTACGAGGATCATTTCCGTGGGAAAAGCTATATGAGTGAAGCTACCGCTGATTTGCTGGTAGATTCAATCCTTAATGGGCCTATCGCAACTGGCAAGGAAGTCTTGCTTGATTTTTACGGTGGTGAAGCTCTCCTTTCGGTTCCACTTATCTATCGCATTGCCCGGCCTCTCTACGCTGCAGCTGCCGGTAAAGGTACGACATTTTCATTCAATCTTGTCACCAACGGCACTTTGCTGACCCCTCAGGTTGTGGAAGATCTGCTGCCGTTGGGGCTTGTAGCTGCGAGGGTCACAATTGATGGTCCCCCTGATATCCATAATATCCAGCGCCCTTTTGTTTCCGGCAAAGGGAGCTTTGATCTGATTGTAAAAAATCTCAAGGATGTCTGTGGACTTTTCAAGGTTCAACTGGGGGGTAATTTTACCCGCGACAATTACCGCCGCTTCCCAGAGTTGCTAGACATACTGGAAAGTGAAGGTGTCACACCTGACAAGCTCAATATGGTGCAGTTTTCACCGGTTATCCCGACTGCCGGAGAGGCAGGGTTGGGTGATTTTGCCATGGGGTGTGCCTGTACTAGTGAGCCGTGGCTGATTGAGGCGTCGCTTTTTCTGCGCGAGGAGATTCTCAGGCGGGGATGGAATACCCCAAAGCCTAAGCTGGCCGGCTGTATGGTGGAGTTTGAGAATGACATGATAGTGGCCTGGGATGGTTCGCTCTACAAGTGTCCGGCATTCATGGGGTGGGATGATCTAAGGATCGGAACGTTGGCTGATGGTATCTCGGATTATCGGGAATCTCACAATCTGGACATATGGAAGTGTGAGGAATGTTTGGAATGTTCCTATTTGCCGCTATGTTTTGGCGGCTGCCGCTTTTTGAGCAGACTGCGTACCGGCGCAATTGACAATCTCGACTGCCGTAAACAGTACTTGGATTCAGCACTGGAGCGGATTGTCCGGCAGGATCTTGAGTTACGACGAAGATAGATTTTGTCTGCAGGAAACCAGTGCAAGATATTTTACACATCTGCTAACATGCCGAAATATAATGGCAATATATGTACAATGCACCGTATGTAAAGAAATTTTACAATCAAGCTATACTGTATTAAATCAACCAGTTAGCTTTGCTATAGCCAATACTGTAAAGAAACTTGCCACAATTTTCCGCCTTGAACATGCCGTTCTGGCCGGCCCAATCATCATTTTTTCCCTCCGTTCGACCAATTCGTAAAATATTTTTTGCGTTGCAAAGTTTTTTACACATCTCGTGGTGTCAGGCGATTACCCACTTTGGCAGGCGCTACAACTTTCGCTGTAAACAATCTTTCCATTTGAGTTGTGGATTGCTGCCTTTTTATCAAGGCCTCAAATTCAAGTAACTACCTGAATATTAATAATAATGCCTGTACAGATAATGTTGGCACTGTCCGTGTAATTACCACATACAGGTTACGTAAGAAGATATTTGTGAATGCGAATCGTGACTAACCGAAATTTGCAGATTTTGGAGAAGAAATTGCCAGGAAGCGCAATAGTCAATTGGAAGATGTGATTGATATTTCAAGCCGACTGTCATGGAAAATCAACATCTCTTTTGCCGTAATCGCCTACGTAGTATTGCATCTGGTAGCACAGATCAAACCTCAGACTCCGGCTGGCATCGGTACGATGGGTTCATTTGTCGTCAAGCAGATGTTTATAACGTTGGCGATGTTTGGGCAATTTGTGTTGCCGGTTGCTTTCCTGATTGCTGCAATTATTTCATTCTTCCGCACTCGAAAGCAGGTGAGGATTTATAACGGAGTGGCAGATCGTCAGGAGGTCAGCTCACTCACCGATATGAGCTGGCGTGAGTTTGAGATATTGATCTGTGAATGCTTCCAGCGCATCGGTTTCAAGGTAATGCCTACCGCTGGTGGTGCAGATGGCGGTATCGATATCAAGCTGACGATGAACGGGGAACTGTATCTGATTCAGTGCAAGCAGTGGCGGGCGTACAAAGTCGGTGTGCAGCCGGTTCGTGAATTTTATGGCGTGATGGCTGCAACCGGAGCTGTGGGTGGATATTTTGTGACATCAGGAGAGTTCACTGAAGAGGCTAAAAAGTTTGCTGACGGGTTGAATCTACGCCTGATGGATGGCCGGAAACTGCTGAAGATGTTCAGTGAACAGCGTGAGGGCGTGTTAGTGAATCTAACTCTTTAGTCTGTTAGGTCCCGGAGCGCCGTGAGAAAATCGTATTCTGAAAAAATAATCATCCGAGGTTGCATAAACATAACCAGATAAGGGGAGACGATCATGACTAAAGCAAAAGTGACAAGTCCGAAAGCCGCATCAAGTGCATCAAGAACTCTATCGAGCACAAGTGCTGCTCCAAAGTCAAAAACTGTTGTAGGGTGCGCCTTGTCACAGACTCTGGCGCCACAAAAAGTAACCTCACCAAAAGCGGCGACTGCGGCTTCAAAGGTTTTAAGTGATGGCCGGACTGGTAAGGATTCGAAAATTGCGGCGGGGAGTGCGCTGGCTCAAAGGCCGTCGAAAGGGAAAAAATAGTTGCTAAGAAAAGGTCTGATGAGTAAGTCAGAATGAAAGGAGAGAAAATATGTTCGGAATGCCGATGCTTGAAGTTCTGATCGGCCTTGTTTTTATCTATCTTTTGTTGTCACTCATCTGCACCGCAATCAACGAGATGGTTGCAGGAGTAAGGGACAGTCGTGAGAAACACCTGCGCGCCGGTATCACCAACCTGTTTTGTGAGGGTACATCCCAGAAGCTTGCGCAATTGGACATTGTGCCGCTCAGAAACCCGCTTACCGGTGAAACTACCAAGCATGGTGCGGTGGCAACATTCTACGCACACCCGCTAATCAAGGCGCTCAACGAAGACGGCACGTTACCGTCCTACATCCCTCCCGCCGTTTTTGCACGAGTCATTATGGATATGTTTGCTCCGGCGGATGGCAAAACTCCTTACTGCATCCCAGCCTTTGTCAACGGCGTTAATACCTCCCTGTTGCCAAATGCGGATTTGAAGCGCACTTTGCTGGTTTTGGCCCAGGACGCAACGGACAACGTCCAACTTCGATCTTTTCTGGAAGGGTGGTTCAACAACTCCATGGATCGGGTAGCGGCTTGGTATAAAAACCGGTCACAGAAATCGCTGATTATCATAGCCATGGTGGTGTGCACCGCCATTAATGCCGATTCAATTCAATTGGTGAAAGACCTGTATAAAAATCCTGTCCAGCGCAGCAGTGTCATTGCTCAGGCCGAGAGACTTGTCAATAATGCTGTCCCAACATCCACAACAACGTCAACTACTTCATTTTCAAAAGAGGAAGTTGAGAAGCTTGTTGCCACCCTTGGTAAATTGCATGACACCGGATTTTCATGGGGGTGGAACATGGAACTGCTGGCCAATCTTTTCAGTGGAGGTTGGGAGAGTGTAATTAAATGTAATTTGAAATTGTTCGGTATCATGCTTACTGCTGTGGCCGCGTCACTCGGCGCTCCATTCTGGTTCGACATGCTGAACAAGCTGATCAATATAAGGGCAGTTGGCAAGTCACCGACTGAGAAGGAGAAGGAGCCGACTAAGGCAAAAGCTGGGGCGGTGGCTGAGTAAAATGCGGCTTCATGGCGGATGATGGGTGTGCAGGGTAGCGTTCAACTTTACGGCATTCCTGGTGTGGTTTCTAAACACCGGCAACAATTATTGAAGTGATGAAAACTACACTTCAAGTCCAACATAGGAAATACATATTTTTAGCAATAAACCTGAACTATTTGAAACTTCAAAGGGGGCATACATGCCAAGTGGAATAACTCATATGCTTTTATCTCGCGCTGTGCGCGATAACATTTCTGCTGAAAAAGGTGGCGCAATACTTGCTCTTCTTTGCCGGGAACAAGGTGCCTATCTTCTTGGTTCAGTAGCGCCGGATCTACCATACTTAAGTGTCGCGGATTCCCAGTTATTTGCAAATCAGACGGAGATTGCAGACGATCTGCATTATATTCACACTAATTCCGTTCCACTTAAGGGACTCTTACAGGCTAAACATCAGGCGGAATCAACAAATATCAAGCTTGCGGAAGCTCTATACGCTTTTTATCTTGGCTACTGCTCACATTTTATGGCTGATGGCCTGATTCATCCATACGTTCGGGATAAAGTAGGCAATTACGACGTTGCAAAAAAAGAACATCGAATTCTTGAAATGAATCTTGATGTGTTCGTAGCGCGAGAGTTCATGGGTACCGATGTTAATGGCATTGATTTTCAGGATGATCTTGACTGGATTGAGGACTGTAGTTTTAAAACTGATATTTTCGAAAGTTATTCCGGTCTTCTAAACAGTATTTATGGCAGCTCGTTGAACTCTGAGCATGTTCAACGCTGGTTTTCAGCTATGCAACGCGTATTCTCACTTGCCGAAGGTGAGTTTCCAAGGTGGTACCGAGAACTCCTGAGCGATTCTGGAATAGTATTCAAAAACTACGAAGACTTGAAGAGTGAAGCTGCATCATACTTGACTCTGCAAAAGCCCATTGACTCCGAACAGTATGGCCTTTCATCCAACTTTCTTGGAAAAGAAAATGTACATTTCTTCGACGACGTTACAAAGGGATTCTTTGACCGTTTTCCGCAAATTATAATTATATCCTATGTAGCTGTGTTTGAGAGAGGTGATGGTATCTCTAACCTGCTTCCAGAAATCAACTTCGATACTGGACGCCTGGTTGCTGATAACCGACTTTCAGAAAAACCAATATTGTGGGGTTAACTATGAAAAAAATACTCGTAAGTATAATGACTCTAACCCTGCTAATGGGCTGTGCTTCATTACCTGATGCGCAAGATCAGATTCCAGTTGAAAACCAGCGAGCTATAGCAGTTTTTGAGAGTGTCAATAAACAGATATTTGGAGATATCTGGAAACCTGGTGAATCAATGGCAGACTTCAAGCTTGTTCAATTTAAAGCACTTCTGTCATCGTACAAATCCAGCAGGGCACTTGAACTACAGGAAATCCTTGAGTCATACGATACCCAGATTCTCAGAGGTTTCGAAAAAACTTTTGTTTTCTGTGTGTTCTCATCGAAACAAGGCTTTGCAATGTGCGATGATGCGAGATGCTCCGGTGTTGAAAAGAAAAGTAGTGCAAACTCTCCTGAAGTACTTGAGAGCTGGTGGAAAGATCTCCCGCTCACGAACTGCCCTCAGCATTAATTTGTTCGGTAGCCGCAACACGACAGTATCGGGGCAACTCATTTTACCTAAGATTCTTTCTGGTTTTGTGTGTAGCTACGCTATCGCTCTTTTGCTAAGGCGGAATAAATTTGATTATTAACGGATGTTTGTTGTTGGTCTCAGCCTGATCACCTCGCATATACACTAAAGGAGGAAATTGAGAATGAATGGCACTTTTTCAGGAAACCCGAAAACCGAGTGGCTCGTAGATACAGGTAAAGAAGACAGGGATATGCTGCTTCTTGAAGATTTTTGGTACATCGATCCGGATGGCAGGAAGTGGGAAGCACCAAATGGGAGCGTCATAAACGGAGCCAGCATTCCGCGTCCTCTATGGTCTACGGTGGGGAGCCCTTACACAGATGATTATCGTCGTGCCTCCATTGTCCATGATGTTGCCTGCCATGATCCGGCTATATTGCGCAAGGATGCAGACAAGATGTTTTATTTCGCTTGCATGGCCGGTGGCTGTACAAAAGGTCAGGCGAAGATCCTTTATGCGGGTGTGCGTATTGGCGCTTGGGCCGGAGGAGTCTTCCCCAAGGACACTTTTTCAAGAATCAAGTTGCTGTATCGTCTGACAGAGAAGGCAGGGGTTGATGAAATGAGGATTAACCTTAAGTTTGCGGAGATTACTAAAGAGTTAAATAATCTTGATGACAAGGCGGAGTTTGCTGATATTAAAGCCGTTGTTGATGGGCACGTGTAAATTCGACTCGACCCTTTCCGAAATTCTCTCACTCAACAAACTGCCTGCTGCAGTGAAGGACGATTGCCGCAACGATCCCAAGGCGGGGCGGAGTATCCTCGTGCTCATCGCCCGGCAGAAAACCCCGGAAAAGATGACTGCGCTCTACACGAAGTACAAGGAGAGCGGCCTTACCCGTGGGGAGATCACGAAGAAGACCGCCAAGCCGAAACCGGCTGATGCGCCGATTGATCTGACGTTTGTGGATCAGTTTTACGACGCTGGATGATACCAAGTTGAGTGTAGAGCAGAAGGGGGCGCTTCATCTGAATCTGGAGAAGATGCGGAGCATGATTTATCAGAAGATAAAGGTTTTGAAGGCGTAGGGAGGTGGCGGTGAAAAAAAATGGGGAGTTTTTGGGATAGTATTGTTGTTTATCAGGTAGTTATATGTGAATTCCGGCCGACCGGAATTATTATATCAAGGGAGGATTGTCATGATTAAGATTGCCCACGTAAGTGATCTACACTTTCACAAAAAAGCGGAAGATAACGAAAAAGCCCTTTCCCTATTGGATAGAATCAAAGGTGCATACGATTTTGCGCATGACGAGGCTTATCTACTTGCGACCGGAGATATTGTCGATGATGGTGAAATCAGCCAGTACAACAATGCCTTGACGGCATTAAAGCCATTTGAAGAGCACCTTCTTGTTGCCCCAGGAAATCATGATTACGGTTTTGGCGGGAACATTTTCTCACACGACAGTGCGTTGTTGTTTGACAATGAGTTTCTTCCCAATTTGGGGATCAACTTCAGGTTCATGCAGAAACAGCCAATGGTGCGGTTGCTTGATGACGGAGCAGGTACAAAGCTTCTCACTGTGGGGTTAAACTCAGTACTTGAAACTTCAACCGTTCTCGATTTTGCCCGTGGCGGCATTGGCAAGCAACAACTGTCTGACTTGAATACCATTCTTTCCAATCCAGGTTATGCAGATATTCCTAAGTTTGTCTATCTCCACCATCGTCCACAAAAATGTATTTGGTTCCTTGAAATGGTTGATGCGGAGGATTTCATGGCCGTAATGAACCAGAATAATGTCTCGGTCGTGGCGTTTGGTCATTCGGGCGGAACTATGCGACCTGAGGAGCCACCCCAGGCAAGGATCATGAACATTATAAAGAAAGAGTATGGCGTCAAATATCTACTCAATGCCAACAGCAGTGTAGATGCTCAAAAGTATTACGAAATTGTTGTCGACAATGGTGAAGTTTCTGTGAGTATTAAGTAACAAACAAATTTCTATCAATCAAACAAAAGGAGAGTGTAATGGAAAATGTTCTAGTTAAAAATGTGAAGCTTTTTGGAAACACAGGTAATGCAGATGCCCTCAGTGGCTTCAAATACGACGCCAAATTAGGTGCCTGGATTTCTGAGCTGGATGGTTCGGTAATGGTCAAGGGCTCTGATATACGGCGACCTAGCCCAGGTACAAAAAAATGTGATGTTGAAACTGGTGAAGACATGAAGGGTGAATAGATGCAACAACCAGACGTTTCGCCAGAAGTATTAATACTGTCAAACTCAAATGACTTTTCCACAGACCACGTTTGTTACCAATTACACCGGCTTGGTGCCAGCTATCTTCGGCTAAACAGAGATGAACTGGATCACTGTGAAGTAAGGCTAATCCCTACTATTCCGCAGTTGCGAGTTAAAAGGGATGACACCGCGTATTGTGTTGATAGCAGTAGACTTAAATCAATATATTTTCGCGCCCCCGTTTTTCTTAGGGATGTATACCAACCGAATATTGATTTGTTAGAGCAGTTGAAAAGAACACAGTGGGCATCCTTCATAAGGAACTTAACTGTCTTTGAAAAGTGTAAGTGGATTAATTCGCCTCAGGCAACGTATGCAGCCGAGATGAAGGCCTTACAGTTATACAAAGCAAACGGTATTGGACTTAAGGTTCCATTGACAGAAATCGCCAATTCTGTGCCGCACTCGTTGGCCGAATGCAACTATATCGCAGTAAAAACTATTGATGCAGCTGTCGTAAATAAAGATGGGAAACAGGGATTTATATACACAAATTTCTATGAGTTCGAGGAACTTTCGAAATGTTCGATGAGAGAAGTTCCTTCAATCTTTCAAAAGGCTCTTGTTCCAAAGGTTGACCTGCGTGTAACCATAATCGGGGATACTGTATATGCGGCAGAAATCACTAATTCAGAAGAGGATGTCTCTGGTGATTGGAGGCTTGAGATGAATGTAAATCTCAAATACAAGCCTGTCGAATTGCCACAGCAAATTGCGAGTAAATGCAAGGCGCTACTAAGAGAACTCGATCTAGTTTTTGGTGGAGTAGACTTGATAATGTATGAAGGTGAGTATTATTTCGTAGAGGTTAACCCGACCGGGGAATGGGCATGGCTCATGCCTCAAACTGCCTTTGGCATTGACGAAACTATTGCAAAACTTCTGATCGAAGGACATGGAAATGATAAGTAAAACCGAGGAATTCATTGGGAGTCAATTAATCCCCCTTTTACCAGCGTATGCTGCTGCAAAGAAGTTATTTGTAAAGCTTGAGGTAGCAAAGCAAGTCGGCTTTGATATTGAGGTAATGGAGGATGCTAATAAAGATGATTTGAAAGCTGATCTTCAAGCCATATATTCAAGCGAAGAGGAACGGAAAAAAGTGCTTGAAGATAAAGCAAAATCGATTCTTTTTGTTATAACGATTTCCTCTTCACTTATCCTCGGTGCGGTGGGTGTTCTTAAGGATGGAGTATTTCCCCAGCACAAATTTCTGTTTGTAATCTTCGCCATTGGTATTTCGTATTTTGTATTATCTGGCGTAGCCTGCATAGCTTCTCTGAATATCAGAGGATTTCATAAAATCGTACTTAATGATTACGTAAAGAAAACAGAAAATGGACAAGTTTTTCTTGGTGCTATTAACGATGATGACAAAATAGCCCTTCTGTACCAGTGCTCCTCTTTGAATGAGACAATCTTATGCATCAAATCAAACTTTGTTGATGCTGCATATATTCTGGTGAGAAATGCACTTATTTTGATTCTACTATTTTTTATTGGGCTTATCGCTAAATCGGCAATTATACCTTCAGATAGTGATCAAAACAAAAACTTGCCGATGCCTTCAGTTACGATAAATTGCTCTCAAATATTTCAAAATTCCACCTCATGTACTCGTAAAGCCATTTTAAATACCAATAACAATCCTTTAAAAAAAGTTGTTTCCACCACTAAAGTATCACGTAGCAGCAGGCTGCTTATTAACTGTAGTGACCTCAGATTTAACTGTTTTTCTTCTGCCTGCCCATGAAAGCAGGTTGCTTAAAGCTGCTCGATAGCTTGTGCTTCGATATTTGATAATACCACTCATAAGAAGGTACATCATGATAGCTCGCCTCGCAGTCCCATTTTCTTTATGTTCACTTTGGTTCATGATTGCATGGGCAATAGACAAATTCTGGTTCACGGTGCTTTGTTCAAGGTGTTCAGAACTGTTTGCGTTTGAGTTCAGTTTAAAGGCTCGAGAATTACTGACAGTTCAAACAGACAGAGTCAGTGCTGTGTTTCTGTTTGTAGTTCCTTTCGTCATCTATGCGTTTTTGCTTATCCCATCACTACTGTCCGGTAAACTTTCACTGCACAGCTATAACTATCTAATTTCAAATGTTCTTTGATATAGATGTACTTTT
>CAJBRY010000636.1 GCA_903958085.1 uncultured Geobacteraceae bacterium | reverse complement strand
TCCAGTTCCTCTCTGTCGAAATTCCCGAAACTGCATCGCAGATTGGGCGAACAATAAGGTTATAGACATTCAAAAAAATAATTTCACAGCGTTATCGGTCTGGAATGGCCGAAAAAGGCCTATTTCCTCCCTGCTGCCTTGCGAAATGGGCATCCTTACAAACCGATCACGACCGGCGAAACGAAAAGTGATTATGGCTGATAAAGCTGACAAACGTCATCAACAGCGTCATGACCGCTGCAACGATCTTCGGGTCCAGTTTGAAGAACTCGACACAGACCGGAAGAAGAATCAAGCTGATAATGGATGTAAACAGATATGTCGTATAAAACCGGAGATATTCCCCAACCGCCGCCCTGCCCCTGGCCCTGGATTTAAACGTCAGATGCTTATGAAAGAAATAAGCGTGGGTAACGGCAATTACATTCGAGAGCAGCGCCGCCGTCATGTAGGCAACGTACCGCGGAGAAAAAAAAAGATTGAACAGATAGTCGAACCCGACAAAGACCAGATAGCCAAAAATCGTGTTCCAGATGCCCACCAGGATAAAGCGGACTTTCATCTGATGCGTTATCCACAAGTGATCGCGCATCCGTTGCATAAAAAGGTTCGGTTTTTCACCTGAAAAATCAGACATGCGGTTCATTACCTTTCTGATTACGCTGTTACGCCCAACCAGCTCATCCAGATGTGAACGGTTACCCTCCAGCCTTGACATAAAACTTTTCAGACACCCCTTGTATTGCTAATTATTTTAGTTAGATAAAGAGTATCGGTACACCGATACTCTTTCAAATGGGTGCAGAAGCATCATCGAAGTTCTAATGGATATTCCAGAGACCAGGCAGGAGAAAGCAGGCCATTCGCCTGATGAGGCAACATCAGATAGGCGAATATCTGTTTCAATTGGAAATTGCAGAATTTAATCGAAATTGATACGTTCCTTTTCGATAACCAGCGGCCGCTTCTGCACCTGGGTATGAATGGCGCCGATGTATTCGCCGAGGATGCCGATGAAGATCAGTTGAACAGAGGAAAAGAAAAACAGGCCGATGACCAGTGGGGCCATCCCTACCTGGAAGTTATCCCAGGAGATCAATTTATAGATAAAATAAACAAGGGCAACAATAAGACTGATAATCGCCACTGAAAAGCCCGTCATGGTTGCCAGCCGAAGCGGCACCTTGGAGTGGTTGGTAATGCCGAGCATCGCTAAATCGTAAAGGGTGTAGAAATTGTTTTTTGTAAAACCGCGTTTGCGCGTGGGCTGCACATATTCGATCACGGCCCGGTCAAAACCGATATCGGATATTAAACCACGAAAATAAGGATAGGGATCATCGATAGCGCGCAGAATTTCGATTACTTTATGATCATACAGACCAAACCCTGTAAAGTTTTTTATCATTTTCACTTCAGACAGTCGGCCGATAAGGTTGTAATATGCCTTGCGAATCGCAAAAAATAGCGGCGATTCTTGGCTTTGTGTCTTGACACCAATAACGATCTTGTAACCTTCTTCCCATTTCCAGATAAATTCCTTGATCAGAATGGGCGGGTCCTGCAAATCGGCAACAATACTAATGACCGCATCTCCGGTGGCCTGCATCAGTGCGTAGTAGGGTGAGCGGATATGACCGAAATTACGAGCATTTACTATAAGTTTAACTCTGATATCCGCCTGGGCGATCTGCTTAAGAATGGAAACGGTATTGTCCTTTGAGGAATTATCGATAAAAATATGTTCATATTCATATTGTGGCAAGTCGATAAATTGCAATTTAACCTGCTCATAGAGTTCTTTTATATTTTCCTCTTCGTTGAAACATCCTGTAACGACGGAGATTCGCTTTAATTCAGGATTCATGATTATTCACAAGACCCCGATTATAAATCATTTTTTTTAATTCATCATTGTATGCATAGGGGCTGTCTATATCGTCAATCATCACAGGTTGATCTTTGGCAAGCGGATTGAGTAAAAATTCACCATTCATCAATTCCCGGCAGGATATCTGGCCTTTTTGCAACGGAACCGCCAGGTAAATGTCTTTATCACTTAAAGCATGCCCTTCCGGCAAATCCCGTGCAGCATAAACGCCCCTGACCAGAGCATCCAGATATGTCTTTTCCTTTTCTGGGATAATCCTTCTTTGATAACCACTGCTGCCGCACATTTCTTTAGCTTTTTTAAAAGCTTTGAACCACAGGTCGATTTGTTCCGGCAGAGAGCAGTATGAGGATACAGCAAGCTTTCCGTCATCTATATCAATGTGGCGCTCAAAGGTTCTGGCGCCTTTTCCATAAGCAATCATGATGGACGATACCCAGTCATGGTATTCGTGGGTTGACAAACCGATAGTGTGATTCGGATAGCGATTTTTCAGAAAATCAATCTGATTGAGTTCCAATTCATAATCTTCGGAAGGATATATGGCCACACAATGGTTGATCGCCAAGGGAATATTTCTGTTTTCAAAAAAGGTCACCAGATCATCCATATCCTTCAAAGAGGAACCGCCCGTAGAAACAATTACCGGTTTTCGGGTTTTGGCAATTTTTTCGATAAGCACCCAATCATTCAAATCGGAGCTGGCTATTTTTATAATTTGAACGCCCCAATTAACACACAAGTCAACGGACCGTTCATCAAAAGGAGTAGCCATCGGAATGCATCCATTCAACCGGACAGCCTTCAGAAGTGCAACATAATCCTCCTCGGACATTTGCGTGTCTATCGTTTTTTTTATATATCGAATATCGGAACGATCCCGAAAATCCTTATGAATAAACGTATCAACATCTCGGATCTGCAATTTTATAGATGCCTTGACATTGTTGAAGCGGATGATGCGACCAAAACTCGTTATAATTTTCAAGCCACGTTCAATATCGCCCCAATGGTTATTCGCAAGTTCCAGAACGAATAATTCATCAAAAATATCTCTGTTCATCTATTCCCCTTTCGAATAATATCAACTTTCGATTGGCGTTATCCACATATTTTCAAGAAGTTCCTGTCGATCCAGAAATGGATGCATATCCTCCAGAGGGGCCGATACGATCCGACCGTCCAAAAGCTGTTTGGAACTGGTTTTTGGCTCGAAAATCTGTTCCGGATCAAGTATCACTTCACATAGAACCGGCCCTTCCTGAGATAATACTTCATCAATGGTATCCACAAATCCAGCCGAATCCATTCTGCATGCAGGCAATCCATACGCTGCGGCAATCTTGACAATATCCGGAAAAGAAGTTCCGCTGTCAGGACTTTCTCCAATGAAATCGCCAAAGAAATTTTTCTGGGATAACCGGATAGAAAGATATCCGCCGTTGTTCAAAACAAATATCTTGATCGGCAATTGATGATGCACGATGGTCTGTAATTCCTGGATATTCAACTGCATGCTGCCATCACCTGCCAGGCAGATCACCCGTTTTCCAACATGCGCAATTGCGGCGCCAATCGCAGCCGGCAGATCATAACCCATGGATGCCGACCCGGAATTGCTGAAAAGGCGTTGCCCTTTTTTGAGAAAAGCTGCTTGAAAGGGAACAATGCATGC
>CAJBRY010000635.1 GCA_903958085.1 uncultured Geobacteraceae bacterium | reverse complement strand
TGTTTTGACTTTATTAGCATAAAAGTTTGAAATAGCCCGGTTTTGACCTACTTTTTAGGTATGAAATTCCTCCTCTAAATTTTCCTGTGATCGCTTATGAGTTTGAAGCAAGCCGCAAGTTTAGGGAATCGTTAGCCGCTTCTATGGGAAACCAAAATTGCTCCCATTGATGATTCAGCTCTGCAACTTTTAAAATTCCTAAACTTCGACTTCCAGTTTCACGCCAACTCATCCCTTTTTTCTTCTGGCGATGTCCAACGACTTGATCACAGCCTTTCTCTATATAGCCACTACCAATCGTTTTACCTGCTTTCTTACGACGTTCATAATCAATAATTTCATTCCGATGTTTGTCAAGATAACTGATTAACTCACGATGCTTTTCTTCATTTTTTGGTATAACTTTTGTTTCTAAGTAATCCAAAACAGCACTCACTTCTCCGTGCCATAAATGATAAAAAATAAACTTTAAATGGCAAATTTTCTCTTCCTTATTCCGCGCAATCATACTCATTAAGTCGCGCACTTTCTTACCTAAGTGGTACCAATCCAGTATAATCACCAGCGTAATTCCAAAAATAGAATATAAATGCTGGCGAATAATTTGAGCACCATCCGTAATTGCCACTATGGGCAAAGGTTTTAACTCCAATCCATATTCCTCAATAACACGACTTTTGAGTATATCAGGCAGGGACACAATCTCTTTACCCTCCTCATTAATAGGTGCCACAATATATTCGAATCCTTGATCTTTGTTTTGTAGCATCACCACATTAGTGAATACCGGCGGCGATTTCTTCTTGGTTTCTGCCGGCTGAACCGGTTGTTCTTCGCCATCTTTATGTTTATGAACACGATTTTCTTTCTGGCCGCGGACTTGAATCGCATCTTCAAAAACCAGAATTTCCCGACTCTCGCTGTCGTAAAGATTGAGTTTTTCCTGAATCTTTGGAAAAGATAGTGCTGGATCGTTAAGTGTGTTCTCCACTTTAGCTTGCCAAGCTTGGCTAATTTCTACCGTCTTATCCCTGGCAATTTCCCAAATCTTCTGATCGCTGAGCAGCCGCTCTCCGGTCACCCGATGAACTAAATCAGCAACATTAGAATAGCTCAAGCGATTACTATAATATCCTGCGAGTTCTTGCAATCGAGGACTGACATAAATCTTATTAAACTGATCCGTTAAATCAAAATAAGTTCGATTTTCTTGTTTAGGTTGTGGACTTATAAATCGTTGGACTTTAAACTTAAATTGGCCGTGTAATGTTTTGATGGTCACCGGTGTTTTACCATTACAAATTAGATCTTTTTTTTTATCTTGAATAAAAGCATCTTGGGCCGCTTCCAGCAAACTGACCTCAATATCCGGCAGCGCTATCTGTTTGAAGTTTTCAACTGCACCTTCAATATCATGGAAGCTTTGGCTTTTCCAATCTAATGGGTATTTCTTTACACACTGTTGGCCCATAATTTGGCCATTTTCGTCTCGCAGAATTAGTTCAATAGTGGGCATCAGTCGTCCTCCAGTTTGCATTCAATTTTCGGTTTATTAGTTTATACTAATATGCTATCACAGGAAAATTTAGAGGAGGGTTTATTGTGGTTCGCCCTCGCCGGAGCCGGCGGTTTCCCGCAACCGCCACACTTCTTCGATGCTCAATCCGGTTTTCTCCGCGATA
>CAJBRY010000634.1 GCA_903958085.1 uncultured Geobacteraceae bacterium | reverse complement strand
TTGAGGGGTACTAATACCCGCTCTTAAAAATGTGTCCACAAATTTCTTACCACGTCACAAAGAGCATTGACCACCATCTATTTAGGCATACAAGTGGTACAGCTATGATGCTTGCTAATCTTCAACAGAAGTCCATACAGCACGTGTTGCGGCATAAGTCTATTCAAACTACAGACAAATATACTCACATGGCGGCGATGTTTCTAAAGAGTGAAGGGCAGAAGCTATCCAATCTAATTAGTCTAAGTGATAGAAATGAATAGTACCACAATTACATGTAGATACAGCACTGAACTTACAACTCGTAATGATGAGGTCTTCGGTTCGATTCCGACAAATGCTCCAAAAAACAAGGGTTTATATGATAAGTGTAAGCCCTTTTTTTATAAAAAATAAACCGAGATACACCGTGTTAATTTCAAGGGCGGATTCAGCGATGTGATATAAAAAAGCCCTTGGCCGCCTGCATAGTTCTATTGATATAATCCACGCGGCAGAAGTTGTTGTGTCTTGAGTTGCGGTTATGATGGGTTCCCCTTGATCAGGTAACTTCTATTACCGCAAAAATCATACTGTAAAGAACCCGGCTATAGCAAAGCCGCATTCAGAACATTTCCCGTCGATTATTCTGTTCGTCTCAATGGTAAAGCCATACCGTTTGATGAGAGCCGCCTTGCAGGATGGGCAGAAACTGTTTTCTCCATCCTCTCCTGGAACGTTGCCCTGGTAAACATAGTTTAATCCGGCGGCGAGTCCAATTGCGCGAGCGTTGCCAAGTGTGGATACTGGAGTACGGTTACGGTCTGTCATCTTGTAGGTAGGAAAAAACTGGGTTACATGCCAAGGAGTATCTATTCCCAGGTTTTCTGCAATGAACTTTGCAGTGCCATGTAGTTCGCTTTCGCTGTCGTTGAGTTCAGGTATTACCAAAGTTGTGATTTCTATCCAGATCCCGTGCCTGCGATATTCTATTATTGAATCAAGGACTTCTGAGAGTTTAGCGTAAACTATCTTTTGATAAAAGCTTTCAGAAAATCCCTTCAGATCTATATTGGCCGCATCAAGATAAGGCGCAATTTTTGAAAGAGCCTCTTTGCTTATATAGCCGTTGGTTACAAAAATATTTTTGAGTCCCGCTTCCCTTGCGAGTCTGGCGGTGTCGTAGGCAAACTCGTAGAAGACTGTTGGTTCGGTGTAGGTATATGAAATTGACCTGCAATTGCTGTCAATTGCTCTCTGGACAATCTCTTGTGGTGTCATTTCTTTGCCGATTATTGCTCTATTTTGGTCAACCTGGGAAATTGCGTGGTTCTGGCAGTGAGTACAGGCGAAGTTGCATCCAGCCATGGCGATGGAGTAGGTTCTGCTCCCCGGCATGAAATGGAAAAGAGGTTTCTTCTCAATGGGATCCAGATGTTCAGCGCAGATTATTCCGTAGTTCAGAGAGTAGAGTTTGCCGTTCATATTTTCACGAACGCCACATATGCCCAGTTTTCCATCATTTATAATGCAGTTATGTCTGCACAATCTACAGCGAACCAGGTTGTTTTTATCCCGCTCGTAAAACATTGCTTCCTTCATTTGTACATCACCCTTCACGCATAAAGTCTACTGCACTCTTTTGCTGAGTACTTTGCTACGATTATCCGAAGATCGTCAAGGAAAAGTGGTTCGACAGGGCAAGTAATTATTATGAGGCACTTCGTCCTCTTTACACCTCTCTTCAGCTCATGTATTATCACGGCGTGAAACGCATATTAACCCTCTACATAATTCGCGAAATTTCCTCGCTATTTCTGCTTGGCATTATCATTTTTACACTTGTTCTTCTAATGGGGCGTCTGATTTCTTTGACTGATTTAGTGATATCGCATGGCGTTCCGCTTGCTGATATCGGGAGGATGATTCTCTACCTTATTCCCTCATTTCTTGTCCTGACGATTCCAATGGCTTTTTTACTGGCCATATTACTGGCGTTTGGGCGCTTATCCGCTGATAACGAAATTGTTGTTATGAAGGCAAGCGGCATAAGTCTTTTGCAAATGATGCCTCCGGTAATTGTCTGCGGGATTCTTGCTGTATTATTAGCTCTGGGAGCCAGTACTATTGGTGTGCCATACTGCAACAGTGCGTTCAAGGAATTGAGTGCTCAAGTGCTTAAGCGGAATATTACCGCTACTATACGTGAGAAGATATTCTGGGCTGATATTCCCGGCCTGGTAATGTATACCGATCAGTATGATGAAGAGTCACATTCTTTAAAGGGCGTGATCATTCACGATGGTCGTAATTCAGAACGTCCAATGACTATTTTTGCGAGGGACGGGATTGTGTCCGGGACAGCAGGTAATGAGGCATTGCTGCTTTCGCTCCGGAATGGCTCAATTCATATCTCTGATAGCGATGGACTTTACCGACTTGTTCAATTTGGGGAATACAATATGACGGTCGGCGAAAAAGGGAGTACTGCCGGAATATTTCGCAATGAGCTTGATATGTGGATTTCAGAACTTCAACGCAGAATTGATAATCCCGCAACTTCTGCCGTTATCAGGTTGAAAAATATTGCGGAGCTTCAGAGTCGCTTCACTTTTCCCTTCGCTTCACTGGTTTTTGCGGTTCTGGCAGTTCCTCTCGGCATTCAGAACCGTCGTGCAGGCAAATCAGGAGGCTTCACTGTCAGTATGGCGATTATTCTGGCATATTACGTTCTTATGTCAGTAGCGCGTAACATCGCTGAAAAGGGGACTTTCCCGCCGGTATTCGCTCTATGGACCCCCAACCTGTTATTTCTTCTGCTTGGATTATATTTGTTGCGTATGGCTTCACTGGAGAAAAATATTCCTGTTTTTTCACTAAAGCATATTATCGGATATTTCAGGAGGAGTTCCTGATATGGGAATCCTCGACAGATATATTGCCAGGACATGGTTACGCCTCCTTGCGCTTTGTCTGGGCGGTTTTGTGTCTTTATATCTTATTGTTGACCTGATAGAAAAAATTCCTCGTTTTATGCGGGCCGGTGGAGAAGTAAGCGTCATACTGGAATATTTCCTCTGGAAATTACCGGAAATTATTGGCCGAACAGCGTCTTTTTCGATTCTTATGACCACACTGCTGACGCTTGGAGTGCTTTCTCGCGACTCCGAGATTACGGCCATGAGGAGTTGCGGTGTAAGCCTGCTCAGGATCTCTATGCCCATGCTGGCGCTTGGATTTGTAGCCAGTATCATATTGCTTCTCAACGCCGAGCTGGTTCTGCCGGGCAGTTATGCCCGCACAGAAATGATTGACCGCGTCAAGATCAAGAAGAGGGGGGAGCGAGTAACATTCAAAAGAAATAATATCTGGTTTCGCTCCGGTAACATGATTTTGCAGGCGCGGCTTTTTGAACCTAAAACGCGTACTCTGAGCGGGGTAGTTATCTGGGGTGTTGATGATGCGCTAAATCCGATCAGCAGGATTGATGCTGAGAGTGCCATTTTTCAGGAAGGGCGTTGGACTCTGAAGTCGGCGCGGCAGAAAAAATTCGAGGGTTCAGGATTTGTGAATAAATCGGCAGAAACCTTGAACCTTGACCTGAAACTCAAAATAGAAGATCTCCAGGTTCTGGATGGCGATGCTGATAATATGAGTATTCGCACTCTGGCAGAATACGCAGAAAATCTAAAACGTGGAGGGTATCATGCTTTTCGCTATCTGACGCTGATGCATACGAAGATTGCTACACCCTTTGCCGCAATAATTATGGTGCTTCTGGGAATCCCTTTTGCTCTACGAAGCGGTCGCTCCGGCGGTATTGCCATGGGGATTGGTGCCAGCATAGGAATCGGTTTTGCATACTTCATCGTAAATGCAGTTATGCTCTCATACGGGCGAAGTGGTGTCCTTCCTCCTGTCCTTGCTGCCTGGGGGGCTAATATCTTTTTTATGGCCGGTGGTATATGGCTTGCCTTTACCGTAAAAAGATAGTTGTCTCAAATCTGATTAAAGGATAAACGAAAATGAAACTTAACTTTATGCAAATATTAGCAATGTTGTTGAGCTTCTCTATTGTCTGCTCTGCATCAGCGGCAGATGGAATTAAACGAACAAATACTGAACCTGCGCAAAAACCGGTTTCAGTCGTAGCTCCGGTGACAGTTCTTAGCATTATACCGGCTCAGGCGGAGCCAAATGGAAAAGTAGCATTGTATGGAAGCGGATTTGGCGAGACTGCTTCTGTCTTTCTGGGTAGTGTAGAAATCCCTGTAAAAGTTACAAGTGGTAAACAGGCGGAATTCATTGTTCCACCGCAAATGGAAGCCGGTCTTTATGCACTTTATCTGAAACGCTCTGACGGCGTGCTTGGCAGGACCTACAATTTTACGGTTCAATCTGTTCGCCCTTTCTTAGCGTCGCTGATCCCGTCAAAAATCAGTTTCTGTGCAGCAGGAAAAGATCGTGAGGTTACTGCAAAAGGTGGAAATTTTGCTGAATCTGTCATGATTTTCTTTGATGGGGCGGTTCTTTCAGGTGCAGTGTCAACTCCGGAGTCGATCACTTTCTCTGTACCTTCTGTTCCCGGTGGACTTCATCAAATAATGGTAAAAAATTCACCTGAAACAAGTTCTGTGCCGCTGACGCTTTCTGTAGAAACAAGACCTGAAATTGCACAGGTTAATATCGGCACTGAGTATGTTAATTTCTATGAACTTATAATCACCGGCACAAATTTCACGCAGAATTCCTCAGTCTATGTAGATGGTTTTCAGATTGGCGGACGCGGAGGTCAGGATATGGCCGAACGAGAAAAGTTAATATATATTGACTGCAGCAAGTTGATTTATCAAAGGCATCCATATTCTCCGGTGAAGAAGGATTTTCGTCTTCAGGTGGTTAATCCTGGTGGCGAGGGGAGTCAGGTTGTAACGGTTACAGCACCGTAATATCCAAAACTGCAACAATTAAGGAATGATGCAAATGGTTGTGAAAAACAGATTTCACTCACTTTATACGCTCTGGCTGGTTATCGTTGCGTATTCGTTTATTTCCCGATCGATCCTACTCGTGAAATCGCTTTCCGAACTTGAACCCGGACCGCTATTGCTGGCGAAAATCTTTGCTGTCGGTTTCTTTTTTGATTGCGTTACGTTCTCTTACTTTGCAATTCCATTTGCGGCTTTTGTAATAATTCTGCCGGATAAAATATTCAACAGCATAATATTTAGATTTTTCAGCTATTTAGTAGCTTTTATGATTACTTATCTTATGCTTTTCAATGTAGTTGCCGAGTACACATTTTTTGATGAGTTTGCCACCAGATTCAATTTTATAGCTGTTGATTACCTGATATACACAAATGAGGTCATTCGCAATATTCGTGAATCCTATCCGGTAAATCTAATTTTAGGTGTTCTGCTGTTGTTGAACGTGGTTTTCTTTTTTCCGGTTAAGAAGCATCTGTCACGTTCATTTTCCCATACATCAAAAATCGGCGGCAGATTCAAGGTTGGGTCGATATTTTTAGTTTTGCCCCTGCTTTCTTTTGCCGTAGTAAATTTATCTCTTACTCAGATTTCGCCTAACAATTATGCCTGTGAACTTGCTGGAAACGGAGTCTATTGTCTGTTTTCAGCTTTCAGAAACAATGAACTGGATTTTAACAAGTTTTATGTCAACAGGGACAACAAGCTTGTACTTGAACGCCTGAAGGGGTTCGTAAAGGAGAAGAACAGCACGTTTATAAAAAATGAAGATCTTTCTGTTTCAAGGCTTATATCTGCTGATGGCGTAGAAAAACAGCTGAACGTTGTTCTTCTTATTGAAGAGAGTCTCAGTGCGGAGTTTCTGACGGCTTTCGGCAGTGATAAAGGCATAACACCGAATTTGGACCGTCTAGCCAAAGAGTCACTCTTTTTCACCCACCTGTATGCCACAGGTACAAGAACTGTGCGCGGCCTGGAGGCACTCACCCTTTCAATGCCCCCCCTGCCAGGGACTTCAATTGTGAAGCGTCCGAAGAATGAGGATTTTATTTCGTGGGGTTCTGTAATGAAAGAGAAGGGGTACGATAATAAATTTATCTACGCTGGACATGGCTATTTTGACAACATGAATTATTTCTACGCAAAGAACGGTTTTAACACGATTGACAGAACCAATTTTACAAAGGACGAAATTACATTTACCAATGCCTGGGGGGTTTGTGACGAGGATTTGTTTCTTAAAGTGATCAAGGAGGCGGATCTTTCTCATGCCAAGAAAACACCTTTTTTCAGCGTGGTAATGACTACATCCAATCACCGCCCCTTTACCTATCCGGAAGGGAAGATTGACATACCGTCGCATACAGGCAGAAACGGTGGTGTAAAGTACGCGGATTATGCGATTGGCCGTTTTCTGGAGGAATCAAAAAAGAAGAGGTGGTTCAACGATACAATCTTTGTAATTGTTGCGGATCACTGCGCCGGAAGCGCTGCAAAACTGGCACTTCCTGTAAAAAACTATGAAATCCCTCTTCTCATATATGCACCGACTCATATCAAGCCGCAG
>CAJBRY010000633.1 GCA_903958085.1 uncultured Geobacteraceae bacterium | reverse complement strand
TAAACGTGAGCGTCCATCTTTTATCGGCTATTGAGGCCATCCAGCGCATGCGTGTCCCCCTTGGTCAACCGAGCGGTTTCGATGCGATCATCGACGCGCGCAGCGAAGACGAATATGCGCTTGACCACTTACCCAATGCGGTGAACTGGCCATCTCTCAACAACGAAGAGCGCATCATTATCGGCACCATGTACAAACAGCTAGGCGGATTTGAAGCGCAAAAGCATGGTGCTGCCTTGGTGGCCGCCAATATTTCAAAACATATACAAACACATGTATTGGATTTACCCAGAAACTGGCAACCCTTGCTCTACTGTTGGCGTGGTGGCAAGCGCAGTGGATCTTTAGCCATGGTATTGGGCCAAATAGGATTCAAGATAAATCTGATTGAAGGTGGATACAAAGCCTTTCGTGCCGCGATGCTAGAGGACATTTCACATATTGCGCCAAGCTTTCAATACCAAGTTATTTCAGGCCCAACAGGCTCAGGTAAAACCCGGTTGTTGCAAGCACTCAAGATGGAAGGCGCCCAAGTATTTGACTTAGAAGACTTGGCACAGCACCGCAGTTCTGTTTTGGGTCACATCCCTGGGCAACCCCAACCCAGTCAGAAGCATTTCGATATGTTGGTCTGGCAAACTTTGAAACAATTTGACCCAACGCGCGTCGTATTCACTGAGTCAGAGAGCCGAAAGGTAGGCAACCTCTCAATCCCAGAACCTGTGATGCTGGCTATGCGAAACAGTCCTTGCCACGAGCTATTGCTTCCATTACAAGAGCGGGTTGCCTTGCTCATGGAAGATTACAACTTCTTCGTCACCGACCCAGAATTATTTTGTCGGCGACTAGATGCTCTGGTAGCGATTCGTGGCAAAGCTGTCGTCGAGGAATGGAAATCACAAGTTCAGCTTGGTCAATTTGAACCAGTCGTCCATGCATTATTGGAAACGCATTACGACCCAACCTACGCAAGCTCTATGCGCCGCAACTTTGCACGGTTTGAAAGCCACAAGGTATGCGAAGCCATCAATCGAAATGAAGAAACAATGCGTTTATTAGCGCGTGGATTGATTGCAAGTACAAGCAGCACTTAATGAGCCATCACACCAAGGCAGCGTCAATGGCCTGCTTGATATCTTCCTGCAAATCAGCCACATCTTCAAATCCAATACAGAACCGAACAACCGTTCCAGGTTTTAAATGTAGTGCGGGTAAGGTGCGAATATTTTGTTTTTGGTAAGGCACCACCAAACTCATGGGGCCGCCCCAGCTATAGCCAATTTTGAAGATGCGCAAGGCATCACAAAAAGCATCTACTTGCGCAGTAGAAAACCGAGCATCCACCACCACGCTAAAAATACCAGCGGCGCGGCCTTCTGGATATTGCTGACTGACACACAGTTTTTCCCAATGGATGTGTCCAGGGGAACTTGGCAGTGCCGGATGCAACACTTGAGCAAATACAGACTGGCCTTCACACCATCTGGCGAGTTCTCTAGCATGATGGTCTTGCGTTGCGTAGCGCATTTCTAGCGTAGAGAGGGAGCGCAACAAAATTTCTACATCGTTGGCACCCACACCGGTTCCTAGACGCATATGGCTTAATTTGATGGTGCGTGCCAAAGCATCACTACGCGTGATGATGCTTCCCATCAGCACATCACCGCCACCACTAGGGTACTTAGTCAAAGCGTGAATCGTGAGGTCCACACCTAGCGGTTCCGTGCCCTGCCCCGGCGTGAGATCAAACCCATTCATGCAGCAAATCAGTAGCGGATTTGATTCCTTCAAATCTGCAGTCATTTCAGCCGCCATTCTAGAGATTACAGACTCAACATCTGCCTCACTAACTAACAGATCACTATCAGCAAGCACCTTGCTAGCTTCATCATAATTCATTGTATTTCCTTTCGCTGTGCTCCCACCACTCGTTCAATTCCACCGGGATCCATCGCGGTAAAGAACTTCATAAAACAGTCTGTTTTTCCGAATATTTCGACCACGTCACTCCCCTGCCCTATTCCTATCTCAAGCATCAACCACCCCTTCGGATTCAGATATTCAATAGACTCCGGTATAAGCTTTCTGTAGATATCAAGGCCATCATTACCGCCATCCAGTGCAGAATGTGGATCGAAATCACGTACCTCCTCCTCAAGAGTTTCTATGTCGGGAGTTGGTATGTATGGAGGATTGGAAATGATCAAATCAAATTTCCGACAGTTTACAGGGGCAAAAAGGGAGCCGCATACATACTCTATCTCAACTTCATGTCTGGCCGCATTACGTTTTGCTACTGCCAAGGCGGCTTCTGATATATCTGAAGCAGTTACTTCAGCATTCTTCAGCATTTTTTTTAAACATATTGCAATACAGCCGCTTCCTGTTCCAATATCTAGAATTGTATTTGCGCCTGAACATCTTTTCATTGCCTCTTCAACTAGACTCTCAGTATCATGCCTTGGAATTAACACATCTCGTGAGACCTCAAACTCAAGTCCATAGAATTCCTGTGTACCAAGAATATGCTGGAGCGGCTCCCGCCTTGCCCTGCGGGTTACCATAGAACGATATTTTGAGAGCTCTGTTTCATTCAAAGGCTTTTCATACTGTAGGTACAAACCGACCCGATCAAGATCAGTTGCCGCGCAAAGCAGCCATTCAGCTTCCAAGCGGGCATTAGATACACCTTTTGAGAGTAGGTATTCCTTTGTCCAGCTTAGTAATTTCAGTGTTGTCCATGTTTCCTGAATTGACACACTCGCTCCAGTCAATATTTTGTTGCAAGTAGCGAATAAAGACAAAGGGCGACCTCAAATATGAGACCGCCCTTTGATTAAAAACAAAGCAATTATTTCTATATAAGCTTGACTGCCATCTGAGCATACTGAAGGATAACTGAAGGAATAATGCCTGGAATCAGTGATCCGGCGACAGATATAATTAAAGCCAAAGTTACTGGTGCAGTGACCTGAATCCAGTCAAACTCTTCAGTTGACTCTTTCATGTACATATATACCATTATACGGAGATAGTAGTAAACAGAGGCCGCACTGTTTAGTACTCCAATCACTGCCAGCCAAATGTACCCCTTCTGTATTGCTCCTGAGAACAGATAAAACTTGCCAATAAAACCGGCCGTTGGAGGCATTCCAGCGAGTGAAAAAAGGAATATAGTCATAACTAGAGCAAGAACTGGACGCTTGAAAGCAAGCCCGGCAAAATCAGATACATTACCGTTTGTCTCACCTTTTTTTGCAACAAGAATTATAATTGCAAACGCCCCGATATTCATAAATGCGTAGGAGAGCATGTAAAACAGGATACCTGATGTACCGGTACCATTCCCGGCAACAAAGCCAACCAAAGCATAACCGGCATGAGCAATCGATGAATATGCAAGAACGCGTTTAATATTATCTTGTCGCAACGCAGTAATATTTCCAACTGTCATTGTTAAAACAGCAAGCACCCAAAGCACCTGACTCCATTCAACCTGAAGAGTCGGCAGGGCAACCAGAAATATACGAAGAAGCGCTGCAAAGCCGGCTGCCTTTGGCCCGGCTGACATGAATGCTGTCATTGGAGTTGGCGCACCTTCATATACATCCGGTGTCCACATATGGAAAGGAGCCGCGGCAATTTTAAATGCAAAACCGGTCATCATTAGAAGCATACCGGCCACCAGCAGTATGTTTGCAGAAGGCAACGTCATCTGGCCAACTATTTGAGCAATCTTATACAGTCGAGTAGTTCCTGTTGCCCCATAAATCAATGCCATACCGTACAGCATAAAACCGGTCGAAAATGCCCCGAGAAGAAAATATTTAAGGCCAGCCTCATTGGATTTTCTGTTTGCTCTGTTAAACCCGGCAAGGACATAAAGAGAGACGGACATAACCTCAAGGCCCAAAAACACGGTCATCAAATCAGTACCAGATGCCATAAGCATCATACCAACAACTGTAAATAAGATCAGCGGATATAACTCTCCGTGGTTGCACTCTTCTCTTTCCATGTACTTATCAGAGATCAGCACGGCCAACCCGGCTGCGACTAAAAAAGTCATCTTGAAGAATGTTGCAAAATTGTCGAGAACAACCGATCCACTGAAGCTCTCGATATATCCGCCCCACCCTGCTCCAACTAACACCGCTGTCGCAAGTATGCCGAAAAAACTGAGGTATGCCAGATATGATTTCTGCCCGCCTGGTTTAAATACATTAATAAGCAGAAGAACCATTGCCAGCACGGAGAGAAAAATCTCCGGTAAAATCGGCGTCATATTGACGACTGGAATTGAAATCATGTCCATCTAAAATATCCTCCGGTCGGGTTGACTCGTATTAATTGACTTGCTAGTTATTTTCCAAATTTGCTTGAGTAAATATTATTATATCAGTTAGATGGATGGCCTGGAGGCAACGTGGAACCAGGATGCCCAGCAGGCATGGGCATCCCCTGCTGCTGGATTCCTGAATGTGCGGCCGGCATTTGCATCAACTCTGGAGACATTTCCTGCGCACTTACAGGAGCAATACGTACTTGTGCAACAAGTTTTTTTATTGCAGGATCCATTTTATCGATGAAAGGCTTTGGATAAAGTCCCATGAAAAAAATCATTACGAGCAGAGGAACCATGATTGCAATTTCACGCGTGTTCAAATCGGCCAGCTTCTGATTTTTTGGGTTGTCAAGTTCACCAAACATAACGCGCTGAAATACCCAAAGCATGTAAACCGCAGAAAGAATTACACCACTTGTTGCAACTATAGTCCACCAGCGCAACTGCCCCTCAAATGCACCCAATAAAATCAAGAATTCACCGACAAAACCATTCGTTCCTGGCAAACCAACAGATGAAAAAGTAACAATCATGAAAATTGTTGCAAAAACAGGCATTTGCTTTGACAAACCACCAAAATCCGTAATCAGCCTCGTGTGTCGGCGCTCATAAATGAAGCCGACAATAAGGAAGAGGGCACCAGTTGAAATTCCGTGGTTGATCATCTGTAGCATTCCACCCGTAATACCTTCGACGTTGAAAGCAAAGACGCCAAGCATTACAAATCCAAGATGGGCAACTGATGAGTATGCAACAAGTTTTTTTACATCTTCCTGTACCATAGCGACTAGTGCCGCATAAATGATTCCGATTACGGCAAGTGTTGCAATCAGTGGTGCAAATTTGTGTGCTGCTTCAGGAAACAGTGGAATTGCAAAGCGCACATAACCATATGTTCCCATTTTCAAAAGTACGGCTGCCAAGATAACGGAACCTGCAGTCGGCGCTTCAGTATGAGCATCTGGCAACCACGTATGAAGCGGAAACATAGGGACTTTGATTGCGAATGCAAAGGCAAAGGCAAGAAAAAGCCAAATCTGTGTTGCCAGGTCTAGCTTGAGGCTGAAAAACTGAAGAAGCCCAAAATCAGTAATACCGGCCTGCATTCCCTTAAAATACAGGAAAATCAAGGCAACTAGCATGAGTAGAGATCCAACCATAGTATATATGAAGAACTTTACGGCAGCATAAATCTTGTTCTTGCCACCCCATATACCGATCATGAAGTACATAGGAATCAGCATAACTTCCCAGAATATATAGAAGAGAAAGAGATCAAGAGAAATGAACGCACCAAGCATGCCGGTTTCAAGCAGAAGAAGGCAAATCATGTACTCTTTAACTTTCTCCTCAACCGCAGTAAACGTAGAAAGTACAGCAATTGGCATTATAAACGTGGTTAAAATAACCAGCCAGAGACTGATACCGTCAATACCTATGTTGTAGCGCATGATAAAAGGACCAGCAGCTATCCAAGGGACATTTTCAACGAACTGGAACTCGGCATTTGACTGGAATCCAGTCAATATAATTAGCGATACAAGAAACGTCACCACTGTAACAGCAAGGGTAATATTTCTTAACACTCCTTTGCTGTCTTTCGGGATAAACAACAACAGTAGGACACCCAGTATCGGCAGGAATGTCGTCAGGCTTAGTACGTTACTCATGAATTCGTGCTCCTTTATACAAAGTGCTAATGAATTTGTTATTTAAAGATGAAGTAGCCAAGCATTACGACAACACCAAGTGCCATTGAGAATGCGTAGTTGTAAATGTAGCCGGATTGCATATAGCGAAAAATACCACTGAAACCCATTACTACATTTGCAACTCCGTTTACTACTCCATCAACAATTACTACATCAAACCCTTTCCATAGAAACTGACCAAGGGCCTTAGAAGGATTTACAAAAATGTAATCGTAAATTTCATCAATATACCACTTGTTGTAGACGGCGCGGTGCAATACCGGAAATGTACTTGTGAATTTCGCAGGTGCCCCTGTATTTTTCACGTACATTGTTAGTGCAATCATTATTCCTGTCACGGCAATCGCGATTGAGAGTCCCATAAGTCCCCACTCAAGTGCGTGACTGTTATGTCCACCAGTGTGCGCATACTTTGCACCATACTCGCCAGCAAGCTCAAAAACCGGATCAAGCCAATGTTCCAAATAGTTTGGCAATGCCCCCATAACCTTCGGCATCCCAAGGAAACCACCAACAGTTGCAAGGAAACCAAGAACCATAAGTGGTATCGTGATAACAAGAGGAGACTCGTGCAGATGATCCTTTACTTTCGGATTGATGCGACATTCACCGAAGAAAGTCATGAAGACAAGACGGAACATGTAAAACGCTGTAAAACATGCTGCAATTGCACCTGTTCCCCAAAGAACAATATTTAAACTACCATGAAATGGGTTGGAAAACGCCTGCCAGAGAATCTCATCTTTTGAAAAGAATCCTGAAAATGGGAATATACCGGCAATCGCCAAGGTTGAAACAAAGAATGTCAGGAATGTTATCGGCATTACTTTGCGCAAGCCACCCATATTTCGCATATCCTGTGCATCGTCATGCAAGTGTCCATGATGCAGCGCATGGTGCATTGAATGAATTACAGAGCCTGAACCAAGGAACATACAGGCTTTGAAAAACGCATGTGTCATTAAGTGGAAAATGCCGGCCCAGAAGGCACCTACACCCATTGCTAAAAACATGAATCCAAGCTGAGAAACTGTCGAGTACGCCAATACACGCTTAATATCGTTCTGCGCAGTGCCGATGGTCGCTGCAAAAATAGCAGTTGCGGCTCCGATAACTGCAACTATCATCATGGTATCAGGTGATTTGATAAAAACAAAACTCATTCGGCCGATCATATAAACACCAGCCGTAACCATTGTAGCAGCATGGATAAGTGCTGAAACAGGTGTTGGCCCTTCCATCGCATCTGGTAACCAAGTAAAAAGTGGAATCTGGGCAGACTTGCCTGTTGCGCCAACAAAAAAGCATAATGTGGCAACAGTTACAACGCCACCATACGGAAGGAGGTGTGATGCAGCTTTTATTTCTGTAAAGT
>CAJBRY010000632.1 GCA_903958085.1 uncultured Geobacteraceae bacterium | reverse complement strand
ATTGATATACGTCTGGTAATTAGCCGGATACATCTCGTCATCAGGTGGAAAAAAGATCACATCCGCGCTAACACTTTCAGCCATCTTTAAATCACGATCGAAATCTCTTGGATATTTGGATAAATCTTCCTTGGGGCCAAACTGGGTAGGATTTACATAAATACTGACAACAACACAATCAGCCATCTTTTTTGCTTCTCTCATCAGCGCCAGATGGCCTTCATGAAAGTAACCCATTGTGGGAACAAATGCGATCTTCTTTCCCAGAAGCCGCAGGCTTTCAGAATAAGTCTGCATTTCTTTTATAGAGTTAATTACTTTCAGCTTATGCATAAAAAAAGCCTCACGTCGCGGGACGAGAGGCTTAATAAACTCCTTTGTGTTTTACCTTCCGTCCCAGTCCTTACAGATCCAAGCGTGAATGGACACTATTAAACTCTATCGTATTTGTCAAGAAGAATAACAGAAGAATAATATTTATGACTATTTCATTGACAAAACGGGCACATTCTTCCTATACTGTCTCATAATTAAAACAAGTTCTTATCAGAAAACGTTTCTCTCAGAGGTAGCCACGAAAAATCGCTCTTTGATCATCCGTTTCGCATCCTGCTTTATGATCTATGCAAGTGCTAACCCACCTTCCGCAGATAGCTGATTTTTGATGAAAAGCGGCTGCATTTTATGAGAAAGCGCATGCTTTAAGTTATAGTTGACTTTCGCATTGTTCTTGTGATATATGTCTATAGTAATAAAGCTTTAGATTGGTCTTGTTGAATATAAATTTGTAAGGAAAAGGGGAAGAATGTCCAATAATTTCTTTACTTTAATGATTATTCCGCGTCGTAAGAGTGCAGTGGCAAGGAAGCTCTCTCTTTCCAGCACTTTAATTCGGGGATTGCTAATCTTTTTTGTTCTAGCAGTTTTCTTAATTCTTTATATAGTTTATGATTATGCCAGCATTAAAAGGGATAAAGCTGAATTGGCGCGTCTTAGAATCGAAACAGTTGAACAATCTCAGCAACTTCAAGAACTAGCTTTAAAAATAGATGAATTTGCTGACAGAATCGAAGAATTTAACCAGTTTGATAAAAAATTAAGAATCGTCGCGAATTATCAAATAGCTCGGGATAAAAGAATGCTTTTAGGCATTGGTGGTTCTAGTAATAACCAGATAAAAATTAAAGATTTGCTTGATCAGGATCAGGTAAAACTTGTTTCCGGAATGCGCAAAAGCATCAGTCAATTAAATGAAGAAGCGAATGTCAGGGAAACTAGTTTTACAGAGCTTTTGATTTTTTTGCGTGAACGAAAGTCACTTCTGGCTGCTACCCCCTCCATTTGGCCGGTTAAAGGGTGGGTAACTTCGGTTTTCGGTACACGAAGATCGCCTTTTGGTTCAGGTGTAGAATTTCATGGTGGGCTCGATATTGCAACAAGAATGAATAAAGAAGTGATTTGTCCGGCGGACGGATATGTACTTGAAGTAACTCATCAGGCCGCGGATGGTAATATGATTAGAGTTGATCACGGTCATGGAATTTTGACCACTTATAGCCATTTATTCAAATTTGCCGCAAAACAAGGCAGCAGAGTCAAGAGAGGTGATGTGCTGGGTTATGTGGGTACTACGGGTAGAAGTACTGGTCCTCATCTTCACTATGCGGTTTATGTGAATAAGATTGCAGT
>CAJBRY010000631.1 GCA_903958085.1 uncultured Geobacteraceae bacterium | reverse complement strand
CTTACAGTCTGGCACGCGCTTGCCGTCAGAATGGAAAGAACCGCAAAGAAATTGTTCTGAAACTTGGGAAGCTCACAGAAAATGATGTCGTGAGGTGGCGAAGCTTTCTGCAGTTTGTCAAGCAACCCGATTCCATTTTGACTACACTCAGCAATATCATTGTTACCAATCATTACGCATATCTTGATGTTTCTGTGGTAAATGAATTGTGGGACGAATGGAGGCTGGATGATGTCTTCCGCCTTGATAACAAAAGAAGCATCAGCGTAGCAACTATTGCCAGAATCCTTACTATAAATCGTTGCATCGATCCGGCTGCAAAATCGCAAACCCCCGAATGGTTCCGCAGCACATCATTGCAGTGGTTGCTTGATATTGATGCCAGTTTGATCAATACCTCCCGCATTTTTCGAGAACTGGAAGTTATCGAAAACCATAAGGAAGCAATCTGTAATCATCTGTTTACGAAGATAAGTCAAGTTTTTCCGAACTCAATGAGTTCTGTTTTCTACGATCTATCCAGCACCACCTTTACAGGATCGCGTTGCGTTCTAATGAAGTGGGGACACTGTAAAGAAGGCTATTTCAATCATATCGTTTTAGCAATGGTAGTCAACCGGGATGGCCTGCCATTTTACTGGGAGGTGTTACCAGGTGGCACTGCCGATGCAAAAACGATCAACTGGTTACTTGAAAGTGTGAAAGATCGATTTCTCATTACTGGAACGACACTTGTTTTTGACCGTGGCATGGTCTCTGAAGATAACCTTACTCTCATTGAGAAGAACAATATCAAGTATATTACCGCCATGGACAAAAGCCAACTGGAAAAAATAACAGAGATTGATTTCAGTAAGTTCTCTCATCTAAATCCTAAGCAAATTGAAAAACAAGCAAGTAAACTACCTGGTTTTTCCAAGCTCAACGCCACAACCTATTATTGCGAAACTAAGGTGGAAAGTAATCGTCGTTACATTCTTTGCTTCAATCCCCAGTTGTTCAAAGACCAGCGTAAAGCAAGGGACCAAGCGATAGAAAACTTTCGAATTTTTGTTGCAGATATCAATTGCGAGTTGCTTGCAGCAAAAAAGTCCCGACAGCGTAAAACGACATACACCAAGTTTAAAGAACGGATCACCCGCACAAAATTGAATAGTTTTGTTGATATAGTTTTGAATCTAACTTATGTGAAACAAGAAACCAATAAAGCAAATCGAAAGATTCGTACTTACCAGGCGGCTGTAATAGTTAAGGAGCCCGAACTGATCGCTGCTGGAAAGCTTGATGGCTTCTGGCTCCTGGTGACCAATCATACAGAACAAAGCTCCAATGGCTTTGAAATTTCAGCACCAGATGCAATAACTCCATATAGGGATAAGGTCGTAATAGAGTCGGTTTTTAGAGATATCAAGTCATTTGTAGAAATCGCACCGGTTTATGTATGGACAGAGGCTCACGTCAAAGCACACTACACAATTTGTGTTCTTTCTCATCTTATCAATCGTACAATTATTCTTCGTCTTCATAAAAACAAGGGGGACATATCAAGTGAAATAGTTTCTCATGAGCAACTCTATAAAAAGCTCTCGGATTGTCAAGTAGACCGTATCGAAGTTGAAAATTTAAACTTATCAACGCACAATATAACCCGTTTGAACACAAAGCAAAAAGAACTCCTCAACAGATTGGAATTACCACAGCCGACAGTAAAAAAAATCCTTGAAAAAGTCAAGATTTCTGTGAAAGAATAATTTACGTCTAAGAAAATTTGCTTGAATTGAGCATTGGCGGTACTTTAACTCCTGCAAGTGGTAAAGCCAGGTTTGAGCGGTCAATTACTTAATTTTTATTAATTGGAAAGTGCATAATCCGTACTTTCTTTTTGCTCCCTCTCCCAGCGGGGGAGGGTTGGGGTGGGGGTTCACAAGTTAAGATTATGCTCGTTTGCAGTACCTGTACTGACTTGTCAGTCTCGTCGGATGGTTTCCGGTTATCGGGAACACTTCACTTACCTGGAATTCATCAACCACCGGTTGTGGTGGGTTCGCACGGCCTGTTAAGCAGTGGCGGTTCACCCAAACAGATTGAAATGGCCAGGCAATGCAGTGCTAACGGCATGGCTTTTTTTCGGTTCGATCATCGCGGAT
>CAJBRY010000630.1 GCA_903958085.1 uncultured Geobacteraceae bacterium | reverse complement strand
TTGTTGATTTCGAGTCGTTTGTTGATACGAGTTTTACAATATTTTTCAGGAAAGAGTCCGTTCTTTCGGTATCTGTTGAAGATGAATTAGAGCTTGGTGAGATGGATTTACTTTCATCAGTATATTCAGGAGATGAGATAGATCTGACTCATGAAATTGAAGAGCAGGTTGTAATGGAAATCCCTTTGAAACCTCTCTGCAGTGATTTGTGTAAGGGGTTGTGTCATAAGTGTGGCACTGATTTGAATATATCTACCTGTTCTTGTAGTGTGGAGTCGGTGAACATATCATTCAGCGCGCTGAAGGATTTTAAAGTTACAAAAAAATAGAGCGGTGACACGATAAAGTGAATCACCAGAAAAAGGAGAAACACCATGGCTGTACCCAAGAAAAAAACATCCAAATCACGTAAAAATATGAGAAGGGCTCATGACTTTCTGACCACACCGTCATTATCGGTCTGCCCGCAATGCAAAGCTGCAAAGCTTCCGCATCGTGCTTGTCCATCTTGTGGAACTTACAAGGGCAAAGAGGTTATTGACCTTTCTTCAGCACAAGCCTAGAGAACGGCCATCGTGTCGCTTCCTACACAGATGAAGGTTGCCGTTGATGCAATGGGCGGTGACAATGCTCCTGTTATTGAGGTTGAAGGTGCGGTGGCTGCCTGCCGTGAGTTCGGACTGTCAGTTACGCTTGTGGGTGACCGTGTGCGCTTGGAAGCTGAACTTGCCAAACATAATATCAATGGTCTTGATATTGATATATTTCATGCGAGCGAAGTCGTAGGAATGCATGATTCCGCTTCAGATGCTGTACGCAAGAAGCGTGATTCTTCAGTCAGGCAAGCTTTTGAGCTTGTTAAAGATGGTAAGGCTTGTGCGGCAGTAAGTGCTGGGAATTCCGGAGCCACTATGGCAGCCGGAATGTTTGTTTTGAAGAGAATAAATGGGATCGAACGTCCTGCCATTGCCCAACTTTTCCCAACACTTAAAGGGCAGACATTGGTTCTGGATATTGGAGGTAATGTTGACTGCAAGCCGTTGCATTTAGTTCAATTTGCAATTATGGGCGAAGTTTATGCCCGTTATGCGATGGGAATTAACTCACCAAGGGTTGGCCTGCTTTCTAACGGAGAAGAAGATTCCAAAGGAAATGAACTTACCAGAGAGACTAACTCCGTGCTGCGTAAAACGTCTCTGAATTATTGTGGATATATTGAAGGCAGGGACATTTTTGCAGGCTCAGTCGATGTTGTTGTTTGTGATGGTTTTGTTGGAAATATCGTACTCAAACTTTCAGAAGGCCTTGCTGATGCTGCTGGGAGGATGTTGAAAAGGGAAATTATTAAAAGCTGGGTTTCAAAAATAGGTTACCTGTTTGTACGTGGTGCTTTTGATCGATTCAAAAAACTGGTGGATTATGCAGAATATGGTGGAGCACCACTATTGGGAATCAATGGTGTTGGCATGATCTGTCATGGTGGGTCGAGTGTAAAGGCAATAAAAAATGCCATCCGGTTTGCCCACGAATATGCAAAAAATGGCGTTTCGGAACATGTAGCTGAGAAACTGACTGAAAATCAGTCGGTTTCGATTTGAAGGGATAACCTGCCTCCAGTTCCTGTTGAGTTATGGAGATTCAAACGTGAACGTTCGAATTACTGGTACCGGTTCAGCATTGCCAGGTAAAATCCTCACAAATGCTGAACTTGAACAATTGATCGATACTAGTGATGACTGGATAACTACAAGAACAGGGATAAAGGAACGTCGTATAGCTGCTGATGGCGAATATACGTCGACCTTTGCTGCTGCAGCCGGTAGAAAAGCTCTTGCGATGGCTGAAGTTAAGCCAGAAGAAATAGATATGATTTTGCTTGGCACCGTGACGCCTGATTTTCCCTTCCCATCAACAGCTTGCATCGTTCAAGATCTACTTGGTGCCACGAATGCAACTGCCTTTGATCTTTCGGCCGCTTGTTCTGGATTTATCTTTGGTTTGTCAATTGCCGAGAAATATATTAGGTCCGGCTCAGCCCGCAGAATTCTTGTTATAGGAGCTGAAATACTTTCGCGCATAGTCGACTGGACGGATCGTAATACCTGCATCCTGTTCGGTGATGGTGCAGGTGCCGCAGTTGTAGAAGCAACCTGTGATTCTGATGGTTTGCTGTCGACTCACATTTTCAGTAACGGAAACTGCTGGAACCTGTTGTTCCAACCTGGAAGCGGTAGTCGAAACCCGGCGACTGCACAACGCACCATTGACGAACGGCTTCTTTACATTCGAATGGAGGGCAATGAAGTTTTCAAGCATGCTGTAAGGGCTATGGAAGAGGCTGCAATTGCCGCTCTTGACTCAAATAGCATGAAGGCCTCAGATGTAAGTTTATTTATTCCTCATCAGGCAAATCGTCGCATTATTGATGCAATTGCTAAAAGACTATGTTTGCCGGCTGAAAAAGTATTTGTTAACCTGCACAATTACGGTAATACCTCCTCTGCATCAATTCCGATTGCCCTCGATGAAGCCAATAGAAGCGGGCAGATTGCTAAGGGAAATATTGTTCTTTTGGACTCATTTGGTGGCGGATTTACTTACGGTTCCGCATTGCTTCGTTGGTAGTCTGTTTAAAGTAATAAATTAGAGAAAGGCATTTAAATGTCTAAAAATGCGTTTTTATTTCCTGGCCAAGGGTCGCAATATTCAGGGATGGGTAAAGAATTGGCCGAAAACTTCACTATTGCACGTCAAGTATTTGAAGAGGCTGATGAAGCATTGGGAATCAATCTTTCTAAAATCTGTTTTTCCGGAAGCGAAGAAGAGTTAAAGCTCACGGCGATTACACAGCCTGCAATTTTAACAGCAAGTATTGCCATTTTGCGCGTAGTTGAGCAGGAGACCGGGATTAAACCAGAATATCTTGCTGGTCACTCTTTAGGTGAATATTCTGCTTTAGTCTGCTCGGGATCTATTCTCTTTGCCGATGCTGTCAGAACTGTAAGATCCCGTGGTACTTTTATGCAGGCGGCAGTGCCGGTAGGTACCGGAAGTATGGCTGCAATGTTAAGCGTTGAGAAGGATGTACTTGAAGATATATGCAGGGAAGCTGCCCAGGGCGATATCGTCTCTCCGGCAAATTTTAATTCACCAGGTCAGATCGTAATTGCAGGAAGCGTTTCAGCTGTTGCAAGAGCAATCGAAATTGCAAAAGAGCGAGGTTACAAAAAATCAATGCTGCTTCCGGTTAGCGCGCCTTTTCATTGTGCTTTGATGAAGCCTGCCGCGGAACAATTGGCTCTCGTTCTGGATGTTCTTAATTATGACGAAATGAAAACTCCGGTTGTCAGTAACGTTGAAGCCGTTGCCAATAAAGATAAAAACAGAGTAAGAGATCTTCTTGTATCTCAGGTATGTGCTCCGGTTCTTTGGGAGCAGTCGATAAATGCAATGGCTGCAGTCGGAGTTACAAAGTTTATTGAAATCGGACCCGGGAAAGTTTTATCTGGTCTGGTAAAACGCATTACCAAAGAAGTTTCTACTTCTAACATCGAGGACTTGGCATCGTTAAAACTTTTGGAAGCATCGGGTTGTTAGTCCTGCTTATAGAGTAATCGAGGAGGTGTACATGTTTGACGTTAACGACATTATGAAAATTCTGCCGCATCGTTATCCTTTCCTGCTTGTTGATAGAATTACTGAACTTGAAACCGGTAAAAGTATCGTAGGAATAAAAAATGTCAGCATAAATGAACCATTTTTTCAAGGGCACTTTCCGGGCCATCCAGTAATGCCCGGAGTACTGATAATTGAGGCGATGGCGCAGGTGGCCGGAATTTTGGCTTATCATTCTTCAGATGATTCAGTTAGATCCAAGCTTACATATTTTGCAAGTATTGACAAAGCTCGATTTCGAAAACCGGTAGTTCCAGGAGATCAGATTAGATTTGAAATTAATGCACTCGGTTGCAGAAGAGGCATTTGGATTTTTGATGCCAAATCTTTTGTTGACGGTAAACTTGTTACCGAAGCTGAACTTAAGGCTACTTTTGCTGAAAAGAATAATTAAAACTACAATTAAGAGAAGGGATTTATTAAATGCCAAAGAATAAAATTGCTGTAGTTACTGGTGCATCGCGTGGAATTGGCCGAAGTATAGCTCTGGCTCTTGCAGCTCAAGGGGCTACTATTGTAGCCGTAGATATGGATCAAGCGTCTACGGAAGCTGTTGTTGCTGAATTGCAGGCAGTTGGGGGCAAGGCGCTTGCAGTTGTTGGCAATGTGACTGTTTCAGCTGATGTAGAGCGTATGATTGATGCAGCTACAGAGGCATTCGGGCGCGTTGATATTCTTGTAAACAATGCAGGAATAACACGTGATGGTTTATTGATGCGAATGAAAGATGACGATTGGGATGCTGTTCTGGATGTAAATCTTAAAGGTGCTTTTTTGTGTACCAGAGCTGTTTTTAAAGTGATGAGCAAGCAGCGGTACGGTCGTATAATCAATATCGCGTCGGTTGTTGGGCAGATGGGAAATGCAGGACAGGCCAACTATTGCGCCAGCAAGGCAGGTCTTATTGGACTGACAAAATCTAACGCCCGTGAGATGGCGAAACGAAACATAACAGTAAATGCTGTTGCCCCCGGTTTTATTGCAACTGCGATGACTGATGCACTTTCAGATAAGGTTCGAGCAGAACTTACTGCTCAGATCCCCCTAGAAAGGCTTGGTAGTGCTGATGACATTGCAAATGCAGTGCTCTTCTTGTCATCCGAATCTTCCGGGTACATAACCGGGCATGTACTCTCTGTAAATGGTGGAATGTATATGTAGATGAAGTCTAAAATTGGCTAATATTTGAAAACTTGCCAGGTTTAGTTCGAAAATATAATTTGACTTTTGAATATTTCATGCTTAATTAGCACCCAAGTTTTAAACATAGAACCTGGAAAGGTTTAAAATCACACGGAGGTGAAAAATGTCTGATATTGCAAAGCGGGTTAAGGAAATTGTTGCAGAGCAGCTTGGGGTTGAAGAGGCTCAGGTTCAAACTGAATCTTCATTTATGGATGATCTTGGTGCCGATTCACTAGACACGGTTGAGTTGGTTATGGCTCTTGAAGAAGAGTTTGATATTGAGATTCCAGATGAAGATGCCGAAAAAATCCAAACGGTTAATGATGCCATCGAATATATTACCGAGCATAGCTGATATTTAGAAAATTGGAGGGGCCGAAAGCCCCTCTTTTTTTATCTGCCGTCACAGAACGATCGTTATCTGGAGCTATTTATTATGAGAAGAGTAGTAATTACTGGAGTCGGAGCAATTTCACCACTCGGATGCGGGAATGAAAAAAACTGGGATGCGCTTGTCTCGGGGAAATCAGGCATAGGTTTGATTACTCGATTTGACACAAGCGATATGCCGGTTAAAATTGCAGGGGAAGTACCTGATTTCAATGCTGAAGAGTATATCGATAAAAAAGAGATCAAGAAAATGGATCTTTTTATTCAATACGCTCTTGCAGCAGCTCATTTCGCCATGGAAGACTCCGGTCTTGTGATTAATGATGAAAATTCTGAACGGGTTGGGGTTCTTGTTGGAGCCGGTCTTGGCGGATTACCAACTATTGAAAAATATCACACTTTGCTGGCAGAAGGTGGGCCAAAGAAAATATCTCCGTTCTTCATTCCCATGTTGATAATAAATCTGGCTCCAGGTCATATTTCAATTAAGTATGGTGCTAAGGGTCCAAATATCTCTTCTGTTTCTGCGTGTGCAAC